>CAYNXW010000168.1:0-6470 GCA_964401265.1 uncultured Pirellulales bacterium
AGCGGTAAACTGTCACGCTACAGTGGAGTTGTGGCGGTTGCGGGAACGGCCGTTTGGCCCCATGGACGACGAGCATTCCGGACTTGGGTTATCGACGTGTGCGTTCAAGCCGACGGTCCTGCCGGATGTCGTGGTCGCCTCGGAGAAACCGCCGGTGGTGTGGTACCACCGTAATACACGCTCGATCTACGAACTCTGCTTGGAGGTGCAGCACCTGGAGTCACTCAAGGATCACTTTCCCGATCCGTTATTGAACCTTACATTTGGCGCGAGTATGACGGGCCCTGGCTTTGTGCGCAGCGGCGCGCAAGCGATCAAGTCGGCGGCGCCGTCGAAGCGGCATGGGCTGACAGTAACCGTGCTCACGGCGCAGACCGACACGACTCAAGGGTGGCTGGCGCAGCTGGGCCAGTTGGAGAAGTCGGCGGCCAACGTGGACCTTGCCGAGGCCCGACGGGCTCACGGGGCCTGGTGGCGGCAGTTCTGGGACCGCAGTTGGATTTTTGTTGAGGGCGAGCCTGAAACGCGGACCGTGACACGCGGTTATGTGCTCCAGCGGTTCATGAATGCCTGTTCGGGACGGGGCCGCTCGCCGATTAAGTTCAACGGCTCGATCTTCACGGTGGAGGTGAAACCGGGCGCGTCACCTGAAACCCCGGACGGCGATCCCGACTGGCGCCAGTGGGGCGGGTGCTACTGGTTCCAGAATACGCGCCTTTCATACTGGCCGATGCTGGCGGCTGGCGACTTCGATTTGATGGACACCTGGTTTGACATGCACCAGGCTGCACTGCCGTTGAGCAAAGCGAGGGTGCAAACGTACTACGGTTTCGAGAATGCCGCGGTGTTCCCCGAAACGCTGTACTGGTGGGGCCTGCCGAATAATGAGAACTACGGATGGAACAACGAAGCACCCGAGCCGGTCAGCAGCTACATCAGGCGGTATTGGAACGGCAGCCTCGAGCTCATCGCCGTGATGCTCGACCGCTACGACTTCACCCAGGATGAGCGCTTCGCCAAGGAGAGGCTCGTGCCGCTGGCCGATCCGTTGATCAACTTCCTCTACCAGTACTGGCCGACTCGTGACGCGAACGGGAAAATCCGGTTCGATCCCGCCCAGTCGCTGGAGACTTGGCAGACCGCGGTGAACCCGTTACCCGAGATCGCCGGCCTGCGGTTCCTGTTGCCTCGGCTGCTCGCTTTGCCGGCGGACGTGACCACCTCCGACCAACGCGGCCGCTGGCAGAAGATGCTCGACGAACTGCCACCTGTGCCGGTCGCTGAAGTGAACGGCGTGAAATTACTGCGTCCTGCCGAGTCGTTCTCGCGCAAGAAGAACGTGGAGAAACCGGAGTTGTACGCGGTGTTTCCCTACCGGCTCTACGGCGTCGGTCGGAGCGAGCTCGATCTGGCGCGGGCGACCTACGGGCGTCGAGCCCATCGTCACAATCACGGCTGGTGTCAATCCAGCATTCAGGCTGCCTGTCTGGGCCTGGGTGAGGAGGCGGCTCGCATGGTTGCGGAACGGGCCGCGCAGCCCAGTCCATCGCATCCGGGTTGGCCAGCGCATCGCTTCCCGGCGATGTGGGGGCCCAACTGGGATTGGATCCCGGACCAGACCCACGGCAGCAATATTCTGACCACGCTGCAGTACATGCTTCTGCAAAGCGATGGCGACAAAATCTATGTCCTGCCGGCTTGGCCGAAGAAGTGGAACGTCTCCTTCAAACTGCACGCGCCGAAGAACACTACGATTGAAGGCGTCTATCGTGGGGGCAAACTGGAGCAGATGAAAGTGACGCCCGACTCGCGCCGCCAGGACGTCGTGGTCAACCCACTGCAATCAAGATAAATGCAAAGACTTCTGCCTTCTGATGACACATATTATGGTCAGTACGAGTGCAGTGGCTCCAAGGCCGTCGCAAATAGCATAAGACACCGGCCACTCGTGCGATTGGCTGGTCTGTGGGGCTGCCGCTGGAGTTAACGCCGCCTCTCCAGCAGGTATTGCCCCGGAGCGTTTGTTCTGGCCGTTGCTTTCTGTTTGTGATGATCTTTGCGTTTGAGCGTTACACCGGGGGGGCGTCAGTGCGTTGGTCCCGGGATTGGGTGCTGGTGCTGGTGCTGGCGTGGGTGAGAACGTGAAAAGGAGCAACGGGTGAGGGCAGACAGGTGGCAGAACGGTAATCAGGGGCAACTGATGCTTGACAAAGGCCGGCCTATCGAGTGCAATTAGCGGGAAGGTTGACAAGAGGACGCAGTCGCACGCTTGTGTAAGGCGTGCGGTGTCTGACAAGGTGAAGCATTACTAGTTAAGCTACTCGAGAACGAAGGAAGCGACGATGAACCGTACAACCAATCGCCAAGCTCTGATTTTGATGGGATTGCTGAGTTTTCTCTTTTTGACGCCCGGCTGTGCAGAGCTTGGGGGTAGTGGCGATGGCGTGGATGGGTCTGTGCCGGCCAACGCGTTGACGCAGCAGGAGAAGGCGGCGGGATTTGAGCTGCTCTTCAACGGGCAGGACCTGACGGGTTGGAAGCGTCACGACAACCTGCCAGGCCACGGTGTGGCGGGCAAGTGGACGGTGGAAGACGGTGCGATCGTGGGCATCCAGGACCCGCCGGGCAAAGGGGGTTTTCTGACGACGCTGGAGAGTTACAGGGATTTTGAGTTGCGTCTGGAGACGCAGATCGACTGGCCTTTTGACAGCGGCGTGTTCTTACGGGTGGGGCCGAAGGGCAAGAGTCATCAGGTGACGCTGGACTACCGTCCGAACGGAAGCGTGGGTGACATTTACTGTCCGTGGACACATGGGCATGTCCACAAATCCCCTGAAGGGATGGGGCATTTCAAGAAGGGCGAATGGAACGATCTGCGAATTGTCTGCGAAGGAGAGCCGGCCCATATTCGCGTGTGGCTCAACGAGACGCTGATAACCGATTTTGCGCACACGGCGGAGACCACCAAGGGCATTCCGGTGTGTGGCACGCTGGCGTTGCAGATTCACCCCGGGGGCAAAGGTTTCGACAAGGCGGCGGCGCGATTCCGCAGTATTCGTTTGCGTAAGTTGTCGGCAGAGTAGGCTGGGGCGAGACGACTTTGAGGGCCTTTGCTGAGACACGGCAGGCTGAGGATTGTGGCAGGGGCAGGCGGGCAAGGCAGTCGATGGGCGGCGGCCTTGCCGTGGCAGGCGTCGGCACTTGCGGTTGAAGAGGCCGATCTACGGAGCGAATCGGCAGTGACAATGAGACTCACCGACGCGCAGCTGTACTTCGAGCACCTACCTGATTATCTGGTCGGTCGTACGCTTGTGTTGGCGAGCGATCTGCACACGCGGGGCTTTGGAAAGCACGAGCGGTGTTTGGGGCGTGTTCTGGGGGAGGGGGCAGACCTGTTCGTTTGCGCGGGGGATTCTTGTTACGAGTTTAATCCCGCTTTTTGGCTGAGCACGGAACAACGGCAGGCGCAGCGGAGCCGTCGTCGTTGGTATATGCTGCCGGTGAAGACGTCGGAGGCGCTCGATGTGTGGGGCCATCTGATGGAGCAGCACACCTGCCGGCTTGGGGTGTACGTGGTTGAGGGCAACCACGACCCGGAGGCGTTCATAGAGACGTTGGGCACGTGGTCTGGGTTGACCGTGCTGCGTAACGAATGCCGTCAGGTGGAGGTGGGTGCGGGCGAGTTTTTTAACCTTTGCGGGGTGTGTTGTGCGCGTCGCAGCGAGCTTGACGTGGTCCGGACGATGCAAGAGGCACGCGCGGAGCAGTTTACGATTGCTGTCTGTCACTATCCGGACATGGCGGGGGCGTTGGCGGCGACGGGGGCGGATCTGGTATTGTCGGGTCATACGCATGGGGGGCAAATCTGCCTGCCGACCGGTCGGGCGTTGATGACGCACAGCCGCACGGGCCAACGGTTTGTGGCGGGGCTGGCGCACCAAGGTCGCACGGCGGTTTACACGGGCCGGGGTGTGGGGGCACAGCTTGGGGGCGTCCGGCTTTTCTGCCCGCCGGAGATTACGCGGATTACGCTGAGGCAAGGCGAGGCGCGGGAGAGCCGCATAGAGAGCCACCCTATTCGCTTGTGAAGAGGCAGGGGCGTGTCGGTGGGGGCCGTCGTCAGGCGTGGGCAGGCACTTGGGCACCGTGTTCGAGAGCGGCGGTGTTGAGGGGGATGGTCTTGTGGTATCGTTGGGCCAGGACGTCCTGGAGGCAGCTGGCGACGGCATGGACGTTCATTTTTGCTCGTCGGCCGAGGTAGGCGCCGAGCATGACCATGTTGGCGGCCTTGGGGGAGCCGAGTTCTTGTGCGAGTTCGTCGGCGGGGACTTCGAGCAGTTCGACGTCATCGCGACCGGGGTCGGTTTCGATGAGGGAGCGGTTGATGATGAGCAGGCCGCCGGGGCGAAGTCGTGGTGCAAACTTTCTCAGGGAGGCGTCGTTCATGATGATGGCGGTATCGACCGGTCCGGGCACGGGCGAGGCGATGGGCGAATCGGCAATGACGACGGCGCAATTTGCGGTGCCACCACGAACCTCAGGCCCGTAGGAGGGCATGTATGTTACTTCGAATCCTTGCTGCATGGCGGCAGTGGCCAGGAGTTTTCCGGCGAGCATGATGCCTTGGCCGCCAAATCCGGCGAGCATGATCTCCTCGTGGTAATGGTTCATTTTGCTGTCCTGCTTGTAGTTGGTCATTATTGGGTTGGCGATAGCAGATTATCCCTTGATTTTTCCCAGGGGGAAAGTCTTGACCATCTCGTCGCGTACCCATTGCATTGCCTGTTTCGGCTTTAGTCTCCACTGTGTCGGACAGGGCGAGAGGACCTCGACGAGTGCCAGCCCGGGAGCGTTGTCGCGTTGGAGTTCGAAGGCATGGGTGATTGCCTGCTTGGTCTTGCGTGTGTGGGCGGCGTCGTGGAGCGAGCAACGTTCGACGTAGATGGTTCCGGGCAGCACCGCAAGCACTTCGGCGACACACATGGGGTAGCCTTCGGTTTCGGCATTGCGGCCATTCTGCGAGGTGGTAGTAACCTGGCCCAGCAGGGTGGTGGGTGCCATTTGCCCGGTGGTCATGCCGTAAATGGCGTTGTTGACGAAGATAACGGTGATGTGCTCGCCTCGATGTGCGGCGTGCAGGATTTCGCCGGCGCCAATGGAGGCGAGGTCGCCATCTCCCTGATAGGAGAAGACGATGGCGTCGGGCCTGAAGCGTTTCATTCCTGTGGCGACCGCTGGCGCACGTCCGTGGGCGACTTCGACCATGTCGAGGTCCATGTAGTTGTAGGCGAGCACGGCGCAGCCGACGGGGGCAATTCCAATGGTACGTTCGGCCAATCCCAGTTCGTCGACGGCTTCGGCCACGAGTCGGTGGACCACGCCATGGCCGCAACCGGGGCAATAATGCGTGGTGGTGTCTTTCATGCTGGCGGTGCGGGTAAATACGTTGCGCATGGCTTATTCCTTGGCCTGTGCGGCCTGGCGTTCGATCTGTTCGAGCACTTCCTCGACGGTGGGAATGACGCCGCCAGCGCGGCCGTAGAACTCTACGGGGGCGACGTCGCCTACGGCGAGGCGGACATCGTCGAGCATCTGGCCATAGCTCATTTCGACGGTGAGCACGGCATGAGCTTCCTGAGCGTGTTGCCGCAAGATCGCAGAGGGGAAAGGCCAGAGAGTGATGGGTCGAAAGAGGCCCACGCGTAATCCCTTGGCCCGTGCCTGCTGGATGGCGACGCGGCAGATGCGGGCCATGACGCCGTAAGCGGCGACGACCAACTCGGCATCATCAAGGAGGTATTCTTCGTAACGAATTTCTTTTTGCTCGATCTGTTTGTAGGTGGCCTGCAGTTCGAGGGTTATGCCTTCGAGGACGCCGTCACCGAGATGGAGGCTTTTGACGATATTCTGGGGGCGTAATTTTTTGCCATTGGCGGTGCCGTCTTCGTTGCGTCCGCGGCCGGTGAGGGCCCATGGCTTTTGGGGGGGCGTATTGGCGTGTCGCTGCATGACGACGGGCTCCATCATCTGTCCCAAGACACCATCGCCGAGGACCATGACCGGTGTGCGGTATTTGTCGGCGAGGTCGAAGGAGCACTGGACGAGGTCGGCCAATTCCTGGACGGATGAGGGGGCGAGGGTGATGGTACGGTAGTCGCCGTGGCCCCCGCCGCGGGTTGCCTGAAAGTAATCGCTTTGTGAGGGTCCGATATTGCCCAGGCCGGGTCCACCGCGCATGATATTGACGATGACGGCGGGGAGTTTGGCAGTTGCCAGGTAGCTGATGCCCTCTTGCATCAGGCTGATGCCGGGGGAGGAGGAGCTGGTCATGGCGCGTGCGCCGGCGGCAGAGGCCCCGAAAACCATGTTGATGGCGGCCAATTCAGATTCGCTCTGGACGAAGACACGGCCCTCTTCGGGCATGCGGCGAGACATGTACTCGGGCACTTCGTTCTGAGGCGTAATGGGAT
>CAYNXW010000169.1:0-6443 GCA_964401265.1 uncultured Pirellulales bacterium
GAGGGCTGGGAGGTGACGAGATCGAGGTGTTGGTGGCGGCGGAGGCGTTGGAGCCTATGACGGTGGTGGATTCGTCGTCGTTTGGGGTGGAGCGGATATCGAAGAAGCTCGCTCCGGAGGGGGCGTTGTCTAGTCCGCTGCAGTTGACAGGGAAGCTTTTGGCGGTGCGGATGACGGAGGGGCAGTTGTTCACGCAGTCGTGTCTGGTGGGAGAGGGCAGTCGGCCGCAGTTTGCGGCGTCATTGCCGAACGGGATGCGGGCGGTGAGTGTGTCATTATCGGACTATTCGGGAATGGAAGGTCTGTTGTATCCAGGTTGTCTGGTGGATGTTCTGGTGGCGTTTGATTTGCCGTCATCGCGTAGGTCGAAGGGGGAAGCGGTTTCGACGACGTTGTTGCACGGGATACAGGTGCTGGCGGTGGAGAATCAGACGATTGTGTCGGGAGAAGAGAGTGAGGAGCAGTCGAAGGGTTGGCAGTCTGGCAGCAGGAATCGTCGTCGGGTGGTGACGGTGAAGGTGACGCCGCGTCAGGCGGAGGCGTTGCAGCTGGCGATGGAGCATGGGGCGATTTCGTTGTCGATGCGTAATCCGTTGGATAAGGATCCGGTGGATGTGGACGCGACGCTGTTGAACGAGGGCAAGTTGGCTCAGTTGGCGGCGATACTGGATGCGGCGGTGATAGAGAGTCAAGATGGTGGTGATGCTGTGGCGTCGGGGGGGGCGACGGTATTGGCGAGTGTCGTAGGCGGGGAGGCGTTGTCGCCCGTGGAGTCTGCGGGAGGGGCGTCGGTTGATGGTGTGGAGGCGGGCGGCGTTGTGGCGGTAGAGGGAGGGGCGGGTGCGGGCCAGGCGTGCGATCGTGTGGAGGCGAGTGTGCCGGCGCCGAAGCGGGCGTACGAGGTGACGGTGATCAAGGGGTCGCGGTTGGAAGTGAAGGAGTTTGATCAGGGGAGCGGTGAAGGGGCCAGTGTGGGGGAAGTGCAGTAGTGAGGGTGTTCAGGTCTTAGCGGCTTAGGCAGGATGACGAGAGAGTAAATAGAGCAAACAAAGAGGATGATGACCATGAAGAAGATATCGCTACAGATAGCCGGTCTGGCGGCGTTGTTGGGAGTGGTAGGTCTTTTGAGCGGGATGAGTCAGGCGGGCGAGTCGGGCAACGGGGGCGGTGTGACCGCTGAGCAAGGCCAGGCGATCGTGGCCAATGTGGGTCGCTCGGTGGTGGTGGATGCACCGTGGCCGACGATTCGGGTGTCGATTACGAATCCGGAGGTGGCGGACGTGCAGGTGCTGACGCCGACGCAGGTGTTGGTACAGGCCAAGGGTGTAGGTACGACGGATTTGATATTATGGAGCGAGGGTGAGACAGAGTACCGTCAGATGCAGGTGGAGGTGCAGGCGGACCTGAGTGGTTTGAAAGAGGAATTGGGTAATCTATTTTCTGATGCGGATTTGGAGTTGACTCAGTCGGGTGAGGTGCTGGTCGTTCGTGGCGTATTGCGTCGTGCGGAGGATGTGGAGCGGTTGCACCGTTATCTGGAGGCGTCGGGCTTGACGTATGTGGACATGACGAGTCTGGCGGGCGTACAGCAGGTTCAGATTGATGTTCGGGTGGCGGAAGTGAGTCGGGTGGCTTTTCGTTCGTTGGCGATGAACGCGTTTCACACGAACAACGGATTTTTTGGTGCATCGCGTGTGGGTTCATCGACGGGCGGAGCGTTGGCGCCTTCGATTAATGTGGGGCCTCCGGCGGGCACGGCAGCGGGGAGTAATCTGCCGTTTATATTTCCGGAGAACGTTTCTGCGAGTCCTCTGGTGACGGTGTTTGCGGGGTTTCCGGACGCGGACTTGCAGTTGTTTTTGCAGGCGTTGGCGGAGAACCAGTATTTACGGATATTGGCGAATCCGACGCTGGTGGCGTTGAGTGGGGAAGAGGCGAGTTTTCTGGCGGGCGGCGAGTTTCCGATCCCGGTGGTTCAGAGCACGGCGGGGGGTTCGGCGGGGACGTCGATCACGGTGGAGTATCGGGAGTTTGGGGTGCGGTTGCGTTTTCGTCCTTTGGTTCTGGGTGACGGTACGATGCGTCTGAGGGTGGAGCCTGAGGTTAGCGAGCTGACGGACATAGGTGCAGTGGAGATCGAGGGTTTTCAGATTCCGGCGATTTCGACGCGGAAGTCGCAGACGACGGTGGAGTTGAAGAACGGGCAGACGTTTGCGTTGGCGGGTTTGCTTCGCGAGCAGGTGGATGCACGGACGTCGCGGGTTCCGGGTATTGGTGAGTTGCCGATCATTGGGGCGTTGTTTCGGTCGACGCGTTATGTGAGCGAGGAGACGGAGTTGGTGGTGCTGGTGACGGCTCACCTGGTGGAGCCTTTGAATGTGGGTCCGGGTCCGTTGCCGGGTTCGTTGGACAAGGCGCCGAACGACTGGGAGTTTTATTCGGAAGGTCGGATCCACGGGGAGGAGCCGGCTCGCTTATCGGACCAGGAGATGGCGTGGTTGAAAGAGGCGGGTCTGGAGGCCCTGGTGGGTCCGGGCGCGTGGGAAGATTATGAGACGCCGGCGGCGAGCAGTGAGGCGTCGTTGCATGAGGAAGCGGCCGAGGCGGGGGGTGGGGAGTCGGAGGATAAGTGAGAGTCGCGTGCTGTTTTATGTGGGCAGCAAGGTGTTGAGATATTCTGGCGAGTTTGCCTCATGTAGTAGTTGGGGGTGCGTGGTGCGACGAGACGAGAGAGAGGAGCCGCGATGATATCGCGTTGCAGTGTGTTATTGGTGAGTCGCGAGGCGGCCACGGCGGAAGCGGTGAGTGCTTCGATAGGTGGGAGTGAGCGTCTGAGCGAGGCGGGTGTGTGTCGTTATCTGGACGACGTGCCGGCGTGTCTGGAGCGGAACGAGATACCGATCGTTCTGGTGGACATTGACGCGGACCGGTCCGGGATGCTGGAGCGGCTGGGGGAGCTGACGCAGCAATTTGGTCAGGCGCGTTTTGTGGTATTGTGCAGTTCGATGGAGAACGCGTTGATACTGCGAGCGATGCAGGCGGGGGCGCGTCAGTTTGTGTCGAAGACATCGATGAACGGTGAGTTGTCTAGTGTACTGGAGTCGTTGATTCCGGCGGAGCGTGTGAGGCGTTCGGGTCGGGGCAGTCTGGTGACGGTGTTGTCGGCTGGTGGTGGTTGTGGTGCGACGACGCTGGCGATCAATCTGGTGAACGAGCTTCGTTTGTCTTCTGGCCGTCGGACGTTGCTGGTGGATCTGGACTGTGCATACGGGGCGGTGGGTCACTATCTGGATGTGCGGGGCAAGTACGGGATAGCGGACGTATTGGCTCGTAAGAGTCAGACGGACACGCGTGTGATCTGGTCGAGCGCGACGGCGTATTACGACGATTTTCATGTGTTGCTCAGTCCGGCGAGCATAGATATAGGTTCGGCGGGTACGTTGGATTACAGTCATCTGGGGGAGGCGTTGAAGGCGTGCACGGAGGCGTATTCGTACACGGTGGTGGACGCGCCGCGTGTGCCGTTGAAGGTGGCGGCGCAGCTGGCGAAGATGAGTGAATTGACGCTGTTGGTTTTTCAGTTGACGGTGAAGGACGTGAAGGTAGTCCGGGAGACGTTGGAGGCGTTGCGTTGTCTGGGTGTGGGTGGCGAGAAGGTGACGCCTTTGGCGAATCGTTTTGGCAAGAAGCATCGGAGTCTGAGTTTGAAAGACGGGCAGGAGGCCTTGGGTTTGGGAGAGCTTTGGTGCGTTCGGAATGATTATCGGAACGCGGTTCGTTCGGTGACTCAGGGAGAGCCTTTGGCGCGGGTGGCCTCGTCGAGTTCGTTGCGTCGAGATTACCAGACGTTGGCGGCATCGGTGGCGCGACATGGAGCAGGCAAGCAGGCGTTTTAAGCTGGAGAGAGGTGCGAGATGAAGCCAGTGCAATCAGATACGTTGGTGTCAGATCAGACGGATGAGGGGTCGCAGGAGGTGCTGCATCAGATCAAGGCGAACGTTCACCAGCAGTTGCTGGCGACGATCAATTTGAATGAGGCTCGTCGGATGCCGACGGAGGAGCTTTACGAGGAGTGCAGTCGTCAGGTGGATTTGTTGATTGACGCGGAGAAATGTCCGTTGTCGGAGCCGGAGAAGCAGCAGTTGCTTCGTGAGGTGATGGACGAGATATTCGGTCTGGGTCCGTTGGAGGAGTTGTTGCGTGATCCGGGTATCAGTGACATACTGGTGAACGGGCCGAAGCGGGTGTATATTGAGCGTTATGGTCGTATTGAGTCGACGGAGGTCCAGTTTCGTGACGACGATCATTTGTTGCAGGTGATTCAACGGATTGGCAGTGCGATAGGGCGGCGGATTGATGAGAGTTCTCCGATGTTGGATGCGCGTTTGCGGGACGGGTCTCGTGTGAACGCGGTGATAGGGCCTCTGGCGTTGGACGGTCCGGCGTTGAGTATTCGTCGTTTTGCGAACATACCCATTGATGTGGACACGTTGATGGAGTTGCAGACTTTGACGCCGGAGATGGCGACGTTTTTGCAGGCGTGTGTGCAGTGCAAGTTGAACGTGTTGATCAGCGGTGGTACGGGTACGGGCAAGACGACGTTATTGAACGTGCTGTCGAAGTGGATACCGGATGATGAGCGGGTGTTGACGATCGAGGACGCGGCGGAGTTGCAGTTGCCTCGTGAGCACGTGGTGCGTTTGGAGACCCGTCCGCCGAACATTGAGGGCAAGGGGCAGGTGACGCAGCGGGATTTGTTGCGTAACAGTTTGCGGATGCGTCCGGACCGTATCATTATTGGTGAGGTTCGTGGTGCGGAGACGCTGGACATGCTTCAGGCGATGAACACGGGTCACGAGGGATCGATGACGACGGTTCACGCGAACAGTCCTCGTGACGCGTTGCGTCGTATCGAGAACATGACGAGCATGGCGGGTTTGAATTACAGTATACGGGTGATACGTGAGCAGACGTGTTCGGCGTTGGATTTGCTGGTGCATCTGTCGCGGGTGAGCGGGGGCAAGCGTAAGGTGGTGAATATTGCTGAAGTGACGGGGATGGAAGGTGAGACGATTTGTTTGCACGATTTGTTTCGTTTTCGTCAGACGGGTGTGGGCGAGGACGGTCACGCGCAGGGAGATTTTGAGGCGTGTGGCGTGAGGCCTCATTTGTTGAATCGGATACACTCGGAGGGGATTGACATGCCACACGAGCTATTCCAGCAGCGGATTTTAGGTTCTTGCTAGAGGAAGGGCGCGCAGATGAGTGAGATGTTGAAGAGATTGGTGGAGGGAGTGAGCGGGTCGCGGGGCGTGGGGGACCTGGTGGCGTTGGGGGCCGTTTTTGGTTTGGTGTTTGTGATATGGCTGATTGGGATGCTGTTGTGGTCTTTCAGGCGTTCGGCGCGGGAGGAGCGTTTGAAGGAGCGTCTGGGGCTGATTGAGAAGCAGTCGGCGAAGAAGCGTGTGGTGCGTTTGTGGCATAATGGTTCTCAGGCGAGTGCGGTGGTGCCGGGATTCACGCAGCGGGCGTCGTTGCTGACGCGTCTGGACCAGGCGACGGAAGAGGCGGGGTTGAAGGCGCATGTGGGGGGGCTTGTCCTGGCGGTGCTTCTGGGTGTGGTGGGCGTGATGGTGGGTTGTTATATGTTGACGGGCGGGTTGCTGCTGGGGGCGGGGGTATCGGCGGTGGCCGTGGTGGTGGTGATGGGGGTTTTTCAGCGTCGGGTGATGCACCGCCGGGGGTTGTTTGAGCGGCAGTTGGTGGACGGTCTGGAAGTGGCGGCGCGGTCGTTGCGGGCGGGTCATCCTCTGGTGGGGGCGTTTCAGTTGATATCGCAGGAAATTGGTGATCCGATAGGTCCGGTGTTTGGTCGGATATGTCAGCAGCAGGCGTTGGGGGTGAGTTTGGAGAAGGCGATACGGGATGTGGCGTTGACGTCGAAGAATTCGGACATGAAACTGTTTGCGACGGCGGTGGCAATTCAGTTGCGTAGTGGGGGGAACCTGGCGGATCTGATGGATTCTCTGGCGTCGGTCGTACGCGAGCGGATGAAGCTGCATCGTCGGGTGCGGGTATTGACGGCGCAGACACAGTACAGCAAGAAGATTTTGCTGGGGCTTCCTTTTGTGTTGTTTTTTGTATTGAGCGTGATACGGCCTAACTATCTGGATCCGTTATACACGACGAGTATGGGCAAGATGTTGCTGGCGATGACGGGGGTGAGCATGTTGCTGGGGATGTGGACGATGAACCGGCTGGCGGCGTTACGTTATTGAGGGTGGTTTTTGCATAGCAGTGCGGGTTGAACCGAGGTGAGGTTATGAGTGATATGTTTGGTTACAACTTGATAGCGGTGCCGACGTTTTTGATGGTGCTGTTTTTCGGCATGGCGGTGTTGCGGCACCGTAGTGAGAAGCATAGGCGGTTGAAGGCGCGTCTGG
>CAYNXW010000170.1:0-6425 GCA_964401265.1 uncultured Pirellulales bacterium
ACAACGCTACAAGGATATTTTGTTTCCAGGATAGGCGGTTAGTTTGTAGTTTGTTGCGCTCATTCTTATGTCGCCCCTTCAGGGCTTTAGCTTTCTTGTGACTCTTGAACCCAGGGCGATGCCCTGGGCTATTTCATATCGCCCCTTTGGGGCTTTGATGTTCGACCGATGAAGTATTGTGTAGCGTTGTTGAGCAAGTTCATTTTATTATTCCACGACGACGGCGTCGAATCGGCAGAGGTCGCGGCAGTTTCCGCAGGCGATGCATTTGTCGGGGATGATGTAGTGGGGGCTTTTTGGTGCTCCCATGATGGCGTTGGTGGGGCACTGTTTGGCACAGAGGGTGCATCCTTTGCATTTTTTGGGGTCGATGGCGAAGTGGATGAGTTCGGTGCAGGCACCGGCGGGGCATTTTCTTTCGTAGATGTGTGCGTCGTATTCGTCTCGGAACCATCGTAGGGTGCTGAGGACGGGGTTTGGTGCGGTTTGTCCGAGGCCGCAGAGGCTGGTGTCTTTGATGGATTCTGCGAGGCGGTTCATGTACATGACGCCTTTGAAACGTTCGAGGGCGTCGATGCCGGATTCGTTTCTTCGGGCGCGGGTGATGCGTTGGAGGATTTCGAGGAGTCGTCGCGTGCCTTCACGGCAGGGGATGCATTTTCCGCAGCTTTCTCGTTGGATGAAGTCCATGAAGAATTTGGCGAGGTCGACCATGCAAGTCTGGTCGTCCATGACGACGAGTCCTCCGGAGCCCATCATGGCGCCGAGTTGTTTAAGAGATTCGTAGTCGATCTGGGTGTCGAGGTGTTGAGTGGGGATGCAGCCGCCGGAGGGTCCGCCGATCTGGGCGGCTTTGTAGGTGCGGTCGTTGGGGATGCCGCCGCCGATGTCGAAGATGATTTGTCGCATGGTGGTGCCCATGCGGACTTCGATGAGTCCGGTGTTTTTGACTTTGCCGGAGAGGGCGAAGACTTTGGTGCCTTTGCTGGTGTCGGTGCCGACGGCGTTGAACCATTGGGGTCCGTTGGCGACGATGCCGGCGAGGTTGGCGAGCGTTTCGACGTTGTTGATGATGGTGGGTTTTCCGAAGAGGCCCTGTACGGCGGGGAAAGGCGGTCGGGGTCGGGGCATGCCTCGTTTGCCTTCGATGCTGTGGATGAGGGCGGTTTCTTCGCCGCAGACGAAGGCGCCGGCGCCTTGTTTGACGACGATGTCGAGGTCGAAGCCGCTGTCGAGGATGTTGTCGCCGAGGAGGCCTACGTTTTTTGCCTGGTGGATGGCCTGGTGGAGTCGTTTGATGGCGAGGGGGTATTCGGCTCTGATGTAGACGTAGGCTTTTGAGGCGCCGATGGCGTAAGCGGCGAGCGCCATTCCTTCGAGTAGTCGGTGGGGGTCGCCTTCGATGACGGCGCGGTCCATGAAGGCGCCGGGGTCGCCTTCGTCGGCGTTGCAGATGAGGAATTTTCGGTCGCTGGGTGCGTTGAGAGCGAATCGCCATTTTCGTCCGGTGGGGAATCCGCCGCCGCCTCGTCCGCGTAGGCCGCTGTCTTCGACGAGTTGGCAGAGTTCGTCGGCGGTGTGTTGTTGGAGGGTATTGGCGAGGGCCTGGTATCCTTTTCGGGCGAGGTAGTCGTTGAGGCTGGCGGGGTCGATGATGCCGCAGTTGGCGAGGACGAAGCGAGTTTGTGGAGCGAAGAAGGGGTGTTGGTCGAGGAAGGGGACGTTGGTGTAGGGTTTGAGGTTGTCGTCGCGGTGTTGAGCGAGGACGAGTTTGTCTGGGGCCTGTTGTTTTAGCAGGATGTTTTGCAGGATGTTTTCGACTTTATTGGCGGTGACGGAGTGGCAAGCGATGCGGGTTCGTTGAGGCATTTGGACTTCGAGGATGGGTTCGGCGGAGCAGAGTCCGATGCATCCGACTTCGACGATGTTGGCGTCGAGGTTGTTTTTTTGGAGGAAGTCTTTGGCGGCGTCTAGGGTTTTGGCGGCCCCTGCGCCGAGGCCGCAGGTTCCGGTGCCGATGTAGATGGTGGGCAGGGCGACGTCTCGTCGACGGGCGTCGGTGATTGGTTGAGGCTCGCTGGTAGGAGTGTGGCTGTTTTGTGGGCCTAGGGCCTGGCGGACCCAATCGCGCACGCTGGGGTCGATGGCGGGGGCCTGATTGTCAGCAGGAGCGTTGGCAGGGTTGGTGGAATCGTGTTGGTCAGTAGTGGTCATTTTTTTTCGGCCTCTTTTCGGTAGTTATCGAGGATTTTTTTGACTTTCTGGGGGGAGACGTTGGCGTGGAATTCGCCGTTGACGGCCATGACGGGAGCGAGTCCGCAGGCTCCGATACAGGCGACGACTTCGAGGCTGAAGATCCCGTCGCGGGTGGTCTGGTCGGGTTGGATGTTGAGTTCTCGTTGGATGGCGTCGAGGAGTTTTGCGGAGCCTTTGACGTGGCAGGCGGTGCCTCGGCAGAGCTGTATGTGGAACTGGCCCAGGGGTTGGAAGCGGAACTGATTGTAGAAGGTGGCGACGCCGTAGACTTTGCTGGGTGCGAGGTCGAGGTGTTGTCCGACGCGTTGGACGGCGTCGCGGCTGAGGTATCCGACGGTGTCCTGGACGTCCTGGAGGATGGGAATGAGGGCGTCGCGTTGTGCGTGGGGGTATCGTTGGAGCACGGCGTTGATGTGGTCTTCTGTGATGAGATTGGTGGGGTTCATACGCGGTCCTTTCGCGCGAAGTAGGCTACTTTTTGTAAGGCCATGGCCATGTCGACGTTTTCGACGAAGACGGATTGCGGCAGGTTGAGGTGTAGTGGCGCGAAGTTGAGAATTCCGCGGATTCCGGCGTTGACGAGTATGTCTGCGACGGCTGGGGCCTGGTCGGCAGGTACGGTGATAATGGCGGTGGAGATATTTTGTTGGTTGATGATGTTTTGGAGTTTTGTCATGGGGTAGCAGCGGGTGGCCTGTATGACGCGGTCGGCTTTTTGGGGGTCGTTGTCGAAGGCGGCGACGATGCGTAGGTTGGCGCGTCGGCCGTTGAAGTAGGTGAGGATGGCTCGTCCGAGGTTTCCGACGCCGACGAGGGCGACGGGTTGATCGTTTGGTGCTTCGAGGAAGTTGTCGATGCTTTGTGCGAGTTGGTTGATGTCGTAGCCTTTGACGGGGCTTCCGGAGTATCCGACGGCCATGATGTCGCGTCTTAGTTGTGCGGCGGAGACGCCGGCGAGTTTGGCCAATTCGTGGGAGTAGGTGTGGGATTTGGCGAGTGAGCGCAGCTGTTTGAGGCAGCGGTTGTAGACGGTGAGTCTTTCGATGGTTTTTTGTGAAATTTGCTGCGGCACGGTTTTTGGGGGGGTAAGGGGTGTTGGGCTGCCCGCTACTGTTACGTTATTCACGTTGTTACACTTTTCACAGAAGTATACTGTTTGTGGAGGAGGGTGTCAATGGGTGAGAGGGGAAATTTTGTGGTTTGGTTATTTTTTTTGAGAATGGGGAAAACGTGGTGGGGTCGACGCGTGTCGTAAGGGGTAGGCTCCAGGTAGGAGGGATGTTTGTGGCTATTTCTGCAAGTTCTTTTCTATAAATGACTTATCGTTGTTTTGTTTTTTTGTAATAGGAGTTGCATTTTCTCGGGAGGTATTGTCATGAGTAGCCAATCGAGGCGGATTGAGGGTGCTGGCGCCGGCAGGGCAGGCGGATTGACGCGACGGGATTTTTTGCGGGCGACGACGGCGGCGGGAGCGGGGTTGATGGTGACGCCGGTAGTGTGGGGGGAGTCGTCGGGGAAGCGGGAGGATGTGATTCAGGTGGCGTTGTTGGGGGCGGGGGATCAGGGGCGGACGCTGTTGGAGACGTGTTTGTTGAGCAAGGAGTCGGTGCGGTTTCGGGCGGTGTGCGACATTTGGGAGAACTATAACCGGAAGAGTGTGCTTGGTGGGCTGAACCGGCGGCCTGAGTATGCCAAGGATCCGGTGAGAGGGTATGTGGATTACCGGGAGATGCTGGACAAGGAGGGGGACAGGATTGACGCGGTGATAGTGGCGACGCCGGACTTTTGGCATGCGCGGCATGCGGTGGCGTGTCTGGAGGCGGGTAAGGATGTGTATTGCGAGAAGGAGATGTCGAACACGCTGGAGGGGGCGCGGCAGATGGTGGAGGCGTCGCGGCGGACGGGCAAGCTGTTGCAGATAGGTCATCAGCGGCGGAGCAATCCTCGGTATCTCTATTGTCGGGAGAAGGTGCTGGGGGAGATGGGGCTTTTGGGGCGGATTACGACGGTGACGGGGCAGTGGAATCGGAATCGGGGGGCGTGTGAGATGTTGCCGGTGAATCCGCGTATAGCGATCGATAAGCAGACGCTGGCGGATTACGGTTACGAGTCGATGGAGCAGTTTCGCTACTGGCGGTGGTTCAAGGGGTTGGGAGGGGGGCCGATGGTGGATTTGGGGTCGCACCAGGTGGATGTGTATAATTGGTTTTTGGGAGCGCGGCCTCGGGCGGTGACGGCGAACGGGGGAACGGATTATTGGGAGGGGCGTCAGTGGTATGACACGGTGATGGCGATTTATGAGTATGAGACGGCGGCGGGGGTGGTGCGGGCGTACTATCAGACGCTGACGACGAATGGGAGTCGGGGGTATTTTGAGAACTTTTTGGGTGATGAGGGGTCGCTGGTGGTGTCGGAGGGGTCGGGGCTGACGTCGGTGTATCGGGAGACGTGGCTGGAGAAGGGTGCGTGGGACGGGTGGGTCAAGCCGGGGTATTTGATCAGGCCTCCGGAGGACGAGGCTGAGAAGGAGGAGAAGGCGAAGAAGGGGGCGGGTGGCGTCAAGGGCAAGAAGGGGTGGGACCAGGCGGCGGAGGGGCTGAATCTGGAGCCTTCGCCGAAGCCGCCACGGTTTTATCTGGATGTGGCGGTGGGGGAGTTGCCCCATCAGGCTCACTTGAATAATTTCTTTGCGGCGATGCGGGGTAAGGCGGCATTGACGTGTCCGGCGGAGGTGGGGTATGAGACGGCGGTGACGGTGTTGAAGGTGAATGAGGCGGTGGCGGCGGAGCGGCGGTTGACGTTTGGGGCGGGGGAGTTTGAGGTGCGGGAGGAGGGATAAGGGATAAGGGATAAGGGATAAGGGGAGGTGTCGCCTGCGGCGACGAGTAGTCTGAGCGCGGGCAAGATGCCCGCGACACGGTACAAGGGCAGGATGGATGTGACACTTTTTTTGCCTGGAAAGGGGTGCTGGTTATGGGTAGCGAGGGTGATGGTGGTGGGTTGACGCGGCGGGAGTTTTTGCGGGCGACGACGGCGGCGGGGGCGGGGTTGGCGATTACGCCGGTGGTGTGGGGGGAGTCGACGGGGAAGGGGCAGGACGCGATTGGGGTGGCGTTGTTGGGGGCGGGGGACTGGGGGGGCGTGCTGGTGGAGGCGATGCTGGCAAGCAAGGAGTCGGTGCGGTTTCGGGCGGTGTGCGACATTTGGGAGAAGTACAAGCTGAGGTCGGCGGTGAGGCGGTTGAACCGGTATCCGAAGTATCGGAAGGATCATGTGAAGGGGTATGGGGATTATCGGGAGATGCTGGCGAAGGAGGGGGATCGGCTGGACGCGGTGATTATTGCGACGCCGGACTTTTGCCATGCGGAGCAAACCATTGCCTGTCTGGAGGCGGGGCTGCATGTGTATTGCGAGGGGCCTATGGCGACGACGGCAGAGGACGCGCGGCGGATGGTGCAGGCGGCGCGGCGGGCGGGCAAGCGGTTGCAGATTGGGCATCAGCGGCGAAGCGATGAGCGGCATCGGTTTTGTCTGGAGAAGCTGGTGCGGGAGGCTGGTTTGCTGGGGGAGTGTACGGCGGGGATGTGTCAGTGGAATCGGAGCGCGGCGTGCGAGCGGGAAAGGCAGTTCAACCCTCGTGTGGCAATGGATGAGGCGGTTTTGAAGGGGAGCGGGTATGAGTCGATGCGAGAGTTTGTGAACTGGCGGAAGTTCAGGAAGTTTAGCGCGGGGCCTATTGTGAATCGGTTGACGGGGCAGATTGACGTGTACAACTGGTTTCTGGGGGCGTGGCCTGTGGCGGTGACGGCGAGCGGGTTCAAGGGGTATTGGCGGGACTGGGAGTGGTATGACAATGTTTTGGCGGCATTTGAGTATGAGGTGGGGGAGGGGCGGTTGCCGGTGCACTGTCAGGCGTTGAGTACGAATGATTACGGGCGGGCGTTTGAGCGGTTTCTGGGGACGGAGGCGACGCTGGTGCTGTCGGCGGTGGCTAGGGTGGCGGCGGTCTACCAGGAGACGGAGAGGGCTTACGAGCGTCTTGGGGAGTATGTGAAAAAGGGCTATCTTGAGGCCAGTGCGGACTTGTGCGGGTCGAAAATGGGGAAGGTGCAACATGACGGGATGTTTATGAGTGCTTACATTGACCCAACATATCCTGTTCCGCCTAA
>CAYNXW010000171.1:0-6395 GCA_964401265.1 uncultured Pirellulales bacterium
TGAAGAAATGCTGGCGGGGGAAGCGTGTGGCAGAAAGCTCTAGTCAGGAGACCGCAGGAAGCTGCCTTGAAAAGCATGAAAGTCGAGCCGCTATGAGGCTTGGCCAGTGAAATCAGGTGAAAACGCATGAAGATAGCCATTGCCTGTGACCATCGTGGTTACGAAGCGAAAGAATTGATCAAGGGGTTGCTGCAGCGTGCAGGGCATGAGGTGCAGGATTTCGGCACGCACGAGTCGAAGAGTTGTGACTACCCGGATTATGGGATTCCGGCCGCGGTAGCGGTGGCCAAGCGAGAGGCGGACCGGGGCGTGTTGATATGTGGCAGCGGGATCGGGATGTCCATCACGGCCAACAAGGTGCGTGGCATTCGCGCGGCGTTGTGCCAGGACGAGCTGACGACGCAGATTGCACGTAAGCACAATGACGCCAATATTTTATGTTTGCCGGCTATGCTGGTCAACGATCCGTTGATCACGCGGATCGTGGACAGTTGGCTGACGACGGAGTTCGAGGGCGGCCGTCATGTTCGTCGTGTGGAAAAGATGATGGAAGCGGAAAAGGCCTTGGAAAACGAAGCGTTGGGCTCGTACGAAGGCCCGGCCACGGGCAGTGTCGCGGGGCCAGCGGAAGACGGTTCCGGCCGATAAACGCAGCAGGTGGGGGCGGTCAAAGGTCATGTCTGTATCGCGGACTACGCGTAGACATTCGAGGCGGCCAGGCACGCGGGAGGCCAAGGGACACGAAGCGCCAAGGCCTGCTGACGTGCAAACGCAGCGAGAGTTGCCCAGCTGGGCCCATGGGGGGGCGTTGGGGGTTCTAGTGCTGTTGGTGGGAGGGGTGTACCTGAGCACAATGCTGGCAGGGGTGGATGCGGGAGATTCGGCAGAGCTTCAGTACCGCAGTGTTCTTCTGGGATCTTGTCACCCGCCGGGTTATCACATCGAACTGCTTTTGGGTAAGGCGTTTACGTTGCTGCCGGTGGGGCCTGGTCCGGCGTGGCGGATGAATTTCATGATGGCGGTGGCAGGGCTATCGGGTGTTCTGGCGTTGTACGGGGTGGTACGGCGGGCAACGGGGCAGGTGTTGGCGGCGTTGGTGGCGGCTTTGACGCTGGCATTCAGCAGCGTGTACTGGTTTCACAGCCTGGTGGCGGAAGCGTACGTTTTCTATGCGGCTTTTCTGGCGGGCGGTGTCTATACGGCGGTACGCTTCGTGCAGAGTAACCGTGCGGGGTGGCTTTATGCGACGGCGGTGCTGGTAGGGGTGTGCGTAGCGGATCGGGCGTCGGAGTTGTTCGTGATGGGGGCGTTTTTGGGGCTTTGGTTGGGTTTTCGGCGTCAGGTGCGTCTGAGCTGGCTTCGGCTGGCGGTGGCAGTGGTGCTTTTTGTGGCACCTTTCGTGCTGACGGTGGGGTATCACGTGGTGCGGCATAATAAGACGGCGTTGCGCGATCGAGATGACACGTTGCGTCGTTTGATTCTGGCAGGCCGGACGGAGGAGCCGCCTGAATACGAAGACGTTGCGCTTTCGGAAAAGCTCAATTGGCCGATGCTGCGGCATACAATTCGCTACAGTCTGGGCTTGACGTATACCCAGGACGCTGAATTCAGTGGCGAAGTGATGCGGAGAGACCTGGACAAATACGCGTGGCTATTGAGCGGGCAGGGGGTGTTCGGTCAGCGATACAAAGGGACCACGGCGCGTGCGAAGCAGTTGAACAACGTGCAGGGCAGCGGGGCGAGCATCACGCTGGGGGGATTGGTTCTGGCTGTACTGGGTATTGTTTTTCGTCGGCGACAGTGGGGCTGGGCGCTTGTGGGCGTGGGTTTGTTTGCGGGGAACCTGGCTTTCTATCTGTGGCATCACCGTTGGGACAATCTGACGTTCACGATACCGGGACTGCTGGGTCTGGCGGTGCTGATGGGCTTGGGTGTTGCCGGGCCGGTTCGGGCAGTGAGCGGGGTGTCGGGACGACGGCTGGCATGGCAGGGAATGTGTCTACTGGTGCCGTTGTTCTTGCTGGTGGGCAATTACCGTTACATGGATCGCTCAACGGCAACGGAGCAGGAGCGGCAGGAGCGTATGAGTGCAATTGCGGCGGCGCCGTTTCCGCAAGGCAGTGCGATCATCACGTCGTGCTGGCCGGCAATGACGTATCGCTATGTGCTTTATATCGAGGGGGGGCGGCGTGATATGTATGTGCTTTACCACGACGACACGCGCAACTGGCAGCGTTTTCAGGAGTATTTCAACCAGTTGGGGCGTCCGGTGTTTCTGGAGGCAAACCGCATTGCGGTGGGCCAGCGACGGGCGCTGTTGGCCCGAACGCCGCGAGAGTATGCCGAGCTGGGGTTTGTGATGGTGGGGGGCAAGAGCAAGTCGGTCCCATAAAGGTTTTGACACGGTGGGGTTGAAGGTCTATAAGTAGGCTCTTGGGAGAGGGCAGGAGGCAGTGTGATGTCCACGCGCGTAGAGATAGTCGCCGGTGAAGTGCACGTTGAGGCCGAATTGAACGACGGGGAAACGGGGCGGGCGGTGGCGGCAGCGTTGCCTATCAGGTCGACGGTGCAGCGCTGGGGCGAAGAGATCTACTTCAGGATCGAGGTAGAAGCGGCGTTGGAGGCGGGGGCGAAGGCGGAAGTGTCGGTGGGGGATTTGGCGTACTGGCCGACGGGGCAGGCGTTTTGCATGTTTTTCGGTGCGACGCCGGTGTCGGAGCCTGGTCAGATTCGTGCGGCCTCGGCGGTAACGATTGTCGGGAAGATGACCGGTGATTTTAGCGGTCTGGGCAAGGTCGGCGAGGGGGCGCCGGTGCGAATCGAGCGGTGCTGAGGCGGGGGCAGAGGCGTTGAAGGTGTTAAGACAGTTACGGCGTCGGTGACAGGGAACAGAATGAGGATGTGGCGTCGACAACAAGGACAGGCGTTAGGCCGATAATTAGCAAGTAAGGAGTACAGAACGTGCCATTAGTGACCACAGAAAAGATGTTCCGTCAGGCGTATGAGGGCGGTTTTGCGATTGGCGCCTTTAACGTAAACAACATGGAGCTGCTTCAGGGAATTATCGGGGCGTGCACGGCGGAGAACGCGCCCGTGATTCTGCAGATTTCCAAAGGTGCGCGGGCGTATGCGAATATGAAATACCTCAAGGGGTTGATCGACGTGGCGGTAGCGGAGAGCGATCTGCCGATAGCGATCCACCTGGACCACGGGGACACGCTGGAGCTTTGCCAGCAGTGTGTGTCCGACGGTTTTACGTCGGTGATGATCGACGCGTCGCACAAGCCGGTGGCGGAGAACACCGCGCTGACGAAGCAGGTGGTGGATCACGCCCATCAGAACGGTGTGGTGGTGGAAGCGGAGATCGGCCAATTGGGCGGGATTGAAGAGGACGTAGTGGGCGTAGCGGCTGAAGACGTCATGAAGCACGTTACGGACCCGGCCGAGGCGGAAGAGTTTGTCAAGGCGACGGGCTGTGATTCGCTGGCGGTGGCGTGTGGTACGAGCCACGGTGCGTACAAGTTCAAAACGGAGCCGAAGCTGGCGTTCGATGTCATCGAAGATATTGGCAATCGGCTGCCGGGTTATCCGCTGGTGATGCACGGATCGAGCAGTGTGCCGGCGGAGTTCATCGAGCTGATCAACAAGTACGGGGGCAACATGCCCAACACGATGGGCGTACCGGAAGAGGCGATTTCACAGGCCGTTAAGATGGCGGTGTGCAAGGTGAACATCGACACGGACCTGCGTCTGGCGTTGACGGCGAAGATTCGCCAGGTGTTTGCGGAGAACCCGGCCGAGTTTGACCCGCGTAAGTACCTGGGCCCGGGCCGAGAAGCAATTATCGAGATGGTCAAGCGTAAGCTGCATGTTTTGGGCTGTGCAGGTAAGGCAGATATCTGCCGGTAGGGGATTTTGTTTTGGTTAGTTAGTGTTTGGTCTAGACAAACGGACCAGATTTTAAGGCGTCGCGTTTACCCATACGCGGCGCTTTTTTTTGTATATGAGGTTAGGTCCGTTTGTGCGGGTCGTGCGAAATGTAGGTCCCATAACTTGACTTGACGAGAGTGGAACCGCAATAATCTAGTGAATGGGCCCCAAAAAGTAGAGCGTATTTGCAAGCGTGGCGAGCGGGGTATTGAGGCCGGGCCTGGTAGAGAGAGAGAGAGACATTCCTGGGGAGCCAGGCTTTGAGAGCCTTTAAACCCTTTTATAAAATATACTTATATGATAGCAGCGTGGTCGTACCAACTAGAGTATCGGCCCGAGGCGTAGCGTTTGGGAAGCTAGGGGACGGACCAAAGGCGCTGGGAGCGTTCGGCCGGCCGAAGTCGAGGGGCGTGGCAAGTTAATTGCCGGGGTGGTTGTGCCGATGGCTTTGGTAGCAAACGTTACCGTCCAACGGGGCGGTTTGGAGTTGGGAGAAAACCAAGGCTTAGAGCCTGGAAGATGATGCAAGTGAATACCATGCGAAAGCAAAAGGACGTATTGACCACGGGCGAAGTGGCGCGGATATGTAACGTCGCTCCGCGAACAGTATCGAAATGGTTCGACTCGGGCCAGTTGCGTGGTTACCGCATTCCGGGCAGTAAGGATCGCCGGATTCCGCTGCCACAGTTGGTTCGGTTCATGCGGGCCCACGGGATACCGCTGAACGGCCTGGATGCGGGCACGACACGCGTGCTGCTGGTAGACGACAAAGCGGACATTACGACGTCACTAGCGGAGACGCTCGAGCGTGACGGTCGTTATGAGGTTCGTATCGCCGAGTGCGGTTTCGACGCGGGTGTGATGGCGGAACAATTTCGGCCACACATTATCTTCCTGGATATCATGCTGGAAGATATCAACGCGAAGCGAATCTGTACGCTGATCCGGGAGAACACGGATCTGCAGGACACACGGATCATCGCGGTGACGTCGGCGTTGACGGAAGGCGAGACGCAGGCGTTAATGCAGCAGGGTTTTGATGGCCACTTGGCCCGCCCGCTGGAAGTGCGGCAAGTGATGGCGTGCATCGATCAGACGCTATCGATTGTGCACTGAATTGGGTCCGACCGGGGCCCGGTAGAAAAAGTGTATAGGCTCGACGGTGCTTGGAGGCGGATATACCATATCCTTAAGGGCGCTGTTCGAGATCCATAGATCCAGGGGTCGTCGTAGGAACATTGCGACGACCTTTTTTTTGCGCGCATCGCGAAGCAGAAAATCGCACATGCGCCAAGACACCAAGATGAAGAAGGTTGAATAGTCGAAGGGTTGAAGGATTCTTACTGATGGGCGGGACGCCTATGCTACATGGTTACGATCACAGCCATCGCCTGTCCCGCCCGTGGCGTAGTGCTTGGGGCCTGCGCCCCCAAGAAATGGCGGGCACGGCCCGCCTTACGCCTGCTGGTGGCCCAATATAAGAAGGCCAGGACTACCAGGGCTCCAACCGTTCCATAAATCAAGCCGTATATCCGCCGGGGCGTGGCGCCCATCGAGCTTATGTACTGCACCAGCCAGCACATGGGCCAAGTCAAGATGCACAACAGCCAAAACCCAATCACCAGTGTGGGAATCGCCTGTGCCCAGTAGGCGGCCGTGTTTTGGCGATTGCTCATCCACTGCACCGTCGCCACGTACGGCAGCGCCAATACCGTCGCCACGGAGAACCAGAACAGCCACTTGCCGATCGTCGGCTGATCCAGCACGAAGCCGGCATGGACGATATCGAACTTGCTGGTGAGCAACTCTCCGCTGAGAATCGTCCGCAGCACCGCTCCGTTGATTACGGAAAGAAACGGTTCACGGGCCACCACCCAAACGAGATACAAAATCGGCAGCATCAGGAGCAGCGTTGTCCACCAGGTGAGCTTGCGACGTCGACACACGATTGCCCCCACGATTGGAACTACCAGTAGGGCTGCCAACGAGACACAGCCCGTCAGCGTCCACAATACATCTCTCATGGACATGTCTCCCTTCGCATTCTTCAAGAAACCGATATGGGTGGTAAGCTGGCCATCCTGGCGGTCGGACCCGAGGTGTCGGGGTCGGGTTATTTGGCGACGATGTTGACGAGGCGTTTTTTGATGACGATGACTTTTTTGACGGTTTTGCCCTGGAGGAGGGTTTGGACCTTTTCGGAGGCGAGGGCCTGCTGATGGATGGTGTTTTCGTCGCTGTCGGCGGGGAAGGTCATTTTGTCTCGGACCTTGCCGTTGATCTGGATGGCCAGTTCGACTTCGGGGTCCTGGGTGAGGGCGGGCTCGTAGTTGGGCCAGGGGTGCCAGGCGAGGCTTTGGTCGTGGCCGAGTCGTTGCCAGAGTTCTTCGGCGATGTGGGGGGCGAAGGGGGCCAGGAGCTGGACGAAGGTGTCGAGGGCGATGCGGGGACGTTTTTCGAGTCGG
>CAYNXW010000172.1:0-6332 GCA_964401265.1 uncultured Pirellulales bacterium
GACCGTCTTCTCGACGCCCGACGCACCTATGCCTTTGGGCAGCAGAACGATTATTTCGACAATCCCCACTGCGTCGGATGGACCCGATTAGGCAACCACGAACACCCCGGCGGCTTGGCGGTCCTGCTTAGCAACCACCAAGCGGGCATCAAGACAATGAACACCGCAACGCCGCATACGACCTACGTTGACCACACCGAACACATCAGCGAGCCCGTCACTACCAACCAGGACGGATGGGGCGAATTCCGATGCAAGGGCGCCTCCGTCTCCGTCTGGGTCCCGAAAACACAAACACAAACACAATAAGCGACAAGACCGCCTCACCTCATGCGAGACCCAGCTGTTGTGCGAGCGTCTTGGCCCAGTGACCATAGGCGTCCTGGTAGGCGACGGCGTCGTCGGGACGGGGCTCGATGGTGCGCGTCTTCTGCAAACCGACAAACGCTTCCTTGGCGCTGGCAAAGACTCCCGCTCCCAGCCCTGCACCCCGAGCAGCGCCCTGCGACCCGTCGGTGTTGTACAGTTCAACCTGAGCGCCGCTGACGGTCGCAAAGGCCTGGCCGAACAGAGGGCTCAAAAACATGTTGGCGTCCCCGGCGCGGACCGTCTTGATGGCGATGCCCATCTCCTGCATGATGCCCAAACCGTGGTGGAACGCGAACACAATCGCTTCCTGCGCCGCGCGAAGCACGTGCGAACGCTCGTGCACATTAAAGTGCAGATGGTGCACCGAGGCACCCAGATCCTTGTTCGCCAGTGTGCGCTCGGCGCCGTTGCCATAGGGCAGCATGACCAGACCCGCCGAGCCGACGGGCGCCTGGGCCGCCAACTCGTTCATCTGCGGGTAGTCCTCGCCACGCCCCATCGTGTGATGCTTGAGCCAACTGTTCAGCGAACCCGTGCCGTTAATGCACATCAACGTCCCGTAACGCGGCGTGCCCACGCAGCTGTTGACGTGCACAAACGTATTCACGCGAGAAGCCTGGTCGTAGTTGGGCTCATCGCCGATGCCGTACACCACCCCCGACGTCCCGGCCGTGGCGGCAATCTCACCCGGCTCCAGCACGTTCAGCGAGAAGGCGTTGTTGGGCTGATCCCCCGCACGATAAGCGATGGGAGTCTTCGGCGACAGACCCAACTCGGCTGCCGCTGCCGCGGTCAGTTTACCCTGCACGGAAAACGTCTCTGTCAGATCTGGAAGTAACGCCTGGTCAATACCAAAATGGTCGAACAGCATGCCCGCCGGACGGCTGCTCTTGAAATCCCAGCCAATCCATTCCGACAAGCCCGACGCCGTCGTGTTCAGCTGCCCCGTCATACGATACGCCAGATAGTCACCCGGCAGCATGGCTTTATGGGTCTTGGCGTAGATCGCCGGTTCGTTCTGTTTGACCCAGGCCAAACGCGTCAGCGTAAAATTGCCCGGCAGGTTCAGCGTGTGTTCCAGGCAGGTCTCCTCGCCGATCTGGCCCGCCGCCTGCTCACCAACGCCCACTGCCCGACTGTCACACCAGATAATGCAGGGCCGCAGCACCTTGCCCGCCTTGTCCAACAGTACCAGACCATGCATCTGGTACGCGATGCCGATGGCCGAGACGTCGGCCAGGTCGAGCTGCGACTGCTCCTTGATCGCGGCCGTGGCGGCCTTGAGATTCCTCCACCACGTCTCCGGGTCCTGCTCAGCGTAGCCCGGCTTCTCCGCCAGGATGGGCATTTCCTTCTTGGGCTCGGTAGCAGAGGCCAGCACCTTGCCGCTGGCCCCGTCGAGCAGGGTGGCCTTTATGGACGACGTGCCGCAATCGTAGCCTAGCAGATACATGAGATTACCTTTCGCTAAGGATGCCGGTCTGTTTCATCTTATGGCCTGATTGTAACGTGTTACCCGCGAGTCGCAAGTCCAGAACAAAGGCCTAGCCCGCCCGAGAGGCACTCTCAAAGGTGAGGATGCACCGCCGGTGACCGTCGCAGAGACGCTCGCCCAGGCCAAACACGATGCCCGGACCAAATTCCTCCGCCCAAACCCCGTATTCCGTCGGGCAGATGCAATCGCCCACATTGCCCGACAGATCCGTCCGCCCCGCGGCGATCATCTTCTCATGCCAGGGACACCGCTCGGTAATGACGCGAAAACCGTCGCCTTGGTCCAGCGCTTCAATCGTAAAGCGGAACCCGTCCAGCTCCAGTTTCAGGCCAAAGCAGTACCGCAGATCCTCCAGCCCTTGCCGCCGCCCTGTGAGTTCCTTCAGCTTGCGCGCCTGAATCTTGGGCAAAACACCCCAAACCGCTTGGTCCAGCGCCAAGGCGGTGTCAAAACCGAAACGCTCCTCCAGCTTCATGAACCACAGACCATCGACAGCCGTGTATGAGCGATGAAGGTATTCCGAAATCTGTCTCTCGCTTAGCGCCATATTAACTGCCTGCCGTCAAAGACCCTAAAGGCCCAGAAAAACAATCGCCAGCCCCGACAGACAAATCGCACCACCCGCAATAACATGCATGTAGCGTTCCAGCGGACGCAACGGCAACAGATTGAGCCCATACGTCGCCGCCAAAACCACGGTGAGCATCGTCCCGATGGTGCAAATACTGAAAACAAGGGCGACCGCGATCATGCCCACGACGCTGTGCTCGAAAGCAGGATACATCAGTATGGGAATCAACGGCTCGCAGGGGCCCAGAACAAAAACGACAAACAGCGCCCACGGCGTTATACTGCCCAAAGCCCGCACATGCTGCCCCGATGGACCTGCCTGAACATGGTCGCACGCATCATGAACATGGGCGTGGTCCGCTTGGTGGGTGTGCTCGTGCTCATGCGATTGGCCATCGTCGTGCAAGTGCAAATGACGGTGTGGCCGATTTCTTACCGCCTGGCGAACGCCCCAGAGACAATAGACAAATCCAAACGCTATAATCGCCCAGGCCGCCAGGTCACCACGCGAGCCTTCAATCGCCTCGACACTCGTCACCGCCAGACCGATCGCCGCGCCAATAAGCCCCAGCACTACAGAACTGCCCACGTGCCCCAGACCACAGAGAAAGGTGATCCACATCGTCTTAGGACGAGACCATTTGCGAGCTGTGGCCATCATGATGAAAGGCAAATAGTGGTCAGGACCAAAAAGCGTGTGCAACAGCCCCATTGACGCCGCCAGTCCGGTCAATGCAAGAATCTCACCCGACATCGTGTTCTCCTTTTCTGGTAACGGCGCTCATGGCAACACGAACCCGTGTCAACTTCACCTCGCCGAACACATCAGTATATAACCGCGCCCGACCCTATTGTCGACCACAAACCAGATAGAAGGTGTACCGCTAGTCCAGAGCAAAGGCCGCGGGAGAAGGCTCCGAGGTGAAAAAGTGCGATTGCTCCGCGCGATCGGCATAGACCCTGTGATACTCCTGAGCCCAGGCATCGAGAAAGGCCGACGCCTCCTGCGCACGCACCAACGCCCAGACGCCGCCGCCAAAGCCGCCCCCAAAGGCCGAGGCCGCCACCGCATGGAGCTGCCGAGCAGCGCGTGCGAGAAAAACTGTCTCCTCCACCTGGTTACGCAACAGCGTATCGGCCAACTCTTGAGAGCGATCCACCTGCCGACCAAACTCCTCCATATTGGCCCGCGACAGAGCGTCTCCCGCCGCAGGGACGATCTCTTCACTCTCCGCATAAAAATGCTCGAAACGACGCGATAGTTGCTCGCCGCTGAAATCCTGCCACGCAGCGGTACGCAGAACCCCACGCAGCTGGGCCAACGCGCCCGGACCACTGGCCAGTGCGGCCGCCAAATGAGCGTCCCCACGACCCGTCGCCTCGTTCCAGACACCCACCGCCGCCCGTGCCAGCAACGACGCGCGATTGTACAATGGCCCCACCGCACCCGTCTTCTCCGCAATCACTCCACTGCCCGCCAAAGCAAAAACATGATCGGACGGTATCGCCACCCGTCGCTCCAGGCGAACCGGACGGTAAGAGTACTGACTCAATTGCCCGGGCCGACTGCAAAGAATGGCCGTATGATCTTCGCTGCCGCCAAAGGTGCCAACGCCTGCGTCGCCCCCAAGTGTCCTGAATGTCTGGCCGTTCTCCACCGTCCCCAAATACTCCGCCAGCGACTCGGTATCTCCGATGTTCGACTGATAGAGCGCCGTCCCCGGCAACCGGTTCACCCGCAACAGCACCAACGCAAACGCCACAATCAGCGCACTGCTGCTGCTCATCCCCGCCGCCGCCGGCAAATCACTGATAAAGGCAACATCTGCACCACGCAGCTCGCCAAAATTACGCACCAGCCGCCGCGCGACCGTCATCGGGTAGTTCGTCCAGTGACCCACAGACGCTTCAATATCACCGGTGACGCAGAACTCATGATGCTCGCCCGTCGCCGCCGCCGTGATACGCAGCACCTGATCGTCACGCCCCGACGCCACCACACAGAAACCCTCTTCCGTCGTCGTGACCACCGTCCGACCGCCCGCGTAGTCCGTATGTTTGCCCAGCACCTCGATACGCCCGGGGACGAACAACGCCTCAACCTCGCCCGTACCCTTCACGCCCCCGTCGGCCAATACCCGGGCGACTCGCCCAAAAAGCTCCGCCTTCGCTGCCGCCGCACGCTCCGAAAAACCCGCCGCTCGCAGCCGACAAACCAGACTCGCCCGCACGCCCAGAGCTGCCAACGTCACCATGCTGCTCAAAGCGAAAGTTCCTTGCCCGAGAGACGCTCCGTAACGGTCGCAACATCCGCCCGAGAGGTCAGATCCAACACCGGCTCGGCAAAACGAAGCACCCGGTACTCCTCGCCCAGATGCTCGATCGAATACTGCACCGCGTCGGGCAACTCCAGCTCGCCACGCGGCGAACGCTTGATCGCGCGACACGCGTCAAAAATCTTACTGCCAAAACGCCAGCAATTCATACTCACCCAAACCGGCTCCGGCAACGACGCCAGAACCGCATCGCTGGGCTTCTCGATAAACTCAGCCAAACAGCCCGTCTCATCAATCTTGACCACCGCAAACTTGCTGATGCGATCCTCATCGATGTTGCTCTGAGCAATCATGGCCTCACGCTCGTAAACGCTTAGGCCGCTCTGGTCCAGAACACGAAGCGCCGCCAGCGAGTCCAATGGATAATAATTGTCAGAATTGATCACCAGAAACGAATCCTCACCCGCAAACTCCTCCACCGCGGCCACCGCGTCCGCCGTGCCCCGAGGCTCTTCCTGAACCGCCAAGTGAAGCCGCAGACGCTCCGTCTCTACCTCCCCCCCGTAATACTCACGCAGCCGATCATGCTCCGGCCCAATCACCAGACACACATCTTCATAGCCCGCCTCTGCCAGATCGTGCAACACATAATCCAAAAAAGGACGGTCAATCGGAATCAACGCCTTGATCCCTTGTGCGGCAATAGCAGCTTGTTCAGCGGTGATGTTGGCGTCGTCGTTGGCTTGACGCATCCGGGTACCCAGGCCCCGAGCCAGAATGACAGCCTTCGTCATGTGCTTACTCAAACGGTAATCTCCTTCTTCTACTCTAATCTCAAGAAATCACAGTCCAAAATGCAAAACCTGACTGCCGTCCGCGCAACAGTCAAGCATTAGCCAGCACGCATAACAGCCTGGCCCAGCTCACTACAGTAGTAATACTACGATCTCCTGCCACGACGCGTGGGATCCAGTTGCTCCACGGCGCGCTGGTAAGAATTATACTGCGTGATCAATGTATATTTGCCTCCCAGTCTCTTAAGACGCCGTAGTCGTTCACCTGCTGGCATGTTGACGGCGTTGAGAATGTAGGCAACCATATTTCCTGAAGCTACCCCAATGAGATTGTCAATTCTAGATTTGTCCAACTCGTTCTTCGCCACCCCAGCCCCGTCACGATATACGCTTAGGACGTTGCCGCAGTGCCTCTCTGCCTCGTCAAGAAGACCCTGAACGCCATAGAAATCCGCGTACTTCTGTTCTATTTCCATGGAAAACACGATGTCGCCGTTTTGGAGATGACGTTTCATATCGAGCAATATTTTTTCTGTTCGGGGAAGATCTCTATGCGGATTATATAACAAACGATTAAACACATAAAAGTTGGCTTTCTTCCAGATATCGGTGTTCGGAGTGGCGGTCTTTGCCGCTGAGTCGAACCACCACAAGGCTTTGTCATAATCCTGCCCAGCCCATGTTGATTCGTACACCGAGCCCAGGTCGAACATGGCCCTGGCTACCCGGGGATCTGATCGATACTGTGCGATGAAACCTTCATACCCGTCTATCAGAGCAGGAACACCGCTCTCACCTGCATCGCGTGTTTGGAGGTACTCCAGCTTA
>CAYNXW010000173.1:0-6321 GCA_964401265.1 uncultured Pirellulales bacterium
GAAAGATATTTATCATAGAAGCCAAAGTCTATTATCTCCATAAAGATGACCAGGGCCATAAGTATCACCAGTACAAAAAACAGGTAATACAACACTTTTAAAAAGATAGTCCTCTTCAAGATCTCCTACCTTCTTCCCCCCAGTCCGTTAAGATAAGGTACAATGCTGTTAAATGCGGCCTGGGCTACCGTCTCTGCTCCCGCAGAAGAATAATGCATGCCGTCTGTCAGATAGCTTCCAATACTCCTTGATATGGGTGTTGTCACATCAATAATGGGCACACCATACTGGGCAGAGATCTCCCTGATAGCCTGGTTGTATTTCGGCCAGTCTTCCTTGCCTGCCGAGGTTATGGGGCCCACGGTATTTATAAAGACTGTTGCGCCCAGGTTCCTGCCTTTTCCCACCATGGTGGTAATACTGTATTTAAAATAACTCAGGCTGATCCCTGTGTCATTTGTCCCGTAGGCGATCACAAGTATAGTGGGATGGAGGGGCCCGACCGTACTGTCAAATCTTGCCAGCCCCTGAAAGGACATCTCGCCGCTTACTGCACTGGCAGAAGTATTATAATCAGCGGCCGGATAGGCAGCTTCGAGCTTATTATCCAGCCTCTGCACCCAGTCGGACTTAGCGATAAGGGAGTCGCCCATAACCACGACATTAAGATATGGATGTCCCTGCACATAGATGGAAGCCGGTTCAAGAAGAAATTCATCCTCCCCGGCAGCAATATGGAATTCAGAACTTATGGTGCTGCTTCTATAATAAAAGTCATTATTGACGGTCATATTGAAAACTATTTCCCTGGTCCCGCCTACTTCAAGCCCGTTAAGGTCCCAGATCAATCCCCTTATCCCGTCATCCCACCGTATTCCTTCTGCTGTACCGGACTGGCTGACATAAGTGGCCTGGGCAGGTATGGGACAATAAAGCTGGTAATCATCAGCCTTCCTCTGGCCTGTGTTCTTTATGGTGACCCTTACATTTATAGTCTCGCCGGCCCAGAGGTAGCCTCCCCCGTTGGCATCGGCAAAGACAGCCGTGCTTTCAGAAAAATCAGGAAAAAGCCTGGCAATTTCTACAGTCTCTCCATTATTGACCTCTTTATCATCATAAATAACAGCAGCGCCGGTAATGATCTCTTCCATATCATCTACATCGCCTTCCTCCAGGACAGCATTGAAGGAAAAGGTCTCCGAATCACCTGGTTCTATCTGGTCTATATCCCATATTATATCTCCTTCATTATATCTGCCCTGCGGGCTGATGGTATCTTCTACGGGTGCCAAAAATGGAGATAAACTGCTTTTTATGATTACATCCCCGGCAATCATATTGCCGGTATTTTTTATTTTTATGGTATATCTTATCTCATCTCCCAGGGACAGCAGCCCGCCATTTGTATCAGCAGAAGTTATGGAAAAAGAGCTGAAATCTGGCGAACTCTTCACTATATGGAAATTATCATTTTTTATGGTCTTATTAAAATTTTCTTCCCTTATGGTATAGTCGAATATAATATCTTCCATATCTATCCTGGTATTATTATCCAGGGGCTGGTCTACCTCTAATCCATATGACAGTTTTCCCGAGGCATCTTTTTCAATATCTTCAAATGAGTATGAAAGGACCTTTCCCTCTTCATCTAATACTGCGCCTTCGGTATAAGAGGTCAATTCCACATTATCAGGTATAGGGATGTATATATTGAGAGAATCCACCGTACGATAGCCGTTATTTTTGAATTTTACTTCATAACTAAGAATACCGCCGGGCTCGACCTCTTCCATAGAAGCTGTGGCTACATCATTGGAAGCCGGGTCATCGAAATTTGGCCCTGTGTATATATAGAAGTAATAATAATAACCGGCTGCGGCAGCCAGCAAGACAATAAATGCAGCTGACGCAATGATTATTATATTTTTCCTATTCATTTTTATTTTAAGATTCTTCAGTTTATTCAGGGCTATCCGGGAAATAGACCCGGCTTTGGCTTTGCCCTGGCAAACCATTGTTTAATAATCATTTCTAACAGTCACTGACCTATCTTTTTTGACAATTGGGATTATTATTACTATAAATAATTATTTTTTTCAATACTTTTTGGTATAACCTACCCCTCTGAAGAACGGATAAAAAGATCATCCGCTTCAATATATGAGCCGTTTGAGGTCACCCGGAACTTTACCGGAAACTCTCCCGCCTTATTGACTGTAAGTCTCATCACTATATCCATGCTGCCCCCCGGACCGATATCATAACCTTGACCGACCCACATATATATACCTTCATGCAGGGCGGGAAATTGCGTTATACCGCTATCTTCGGAGTCAATATCTGAAAGTTCAATTCCTTCGGGAAGTTCCAGCTCCAAAGATGAAAGGCTGATCATATATTCCTCATTGTTCTGTATTGTGTACTCTAATCTGATCTCCTGGCCTTTTAAGACTGTTTCAGGATCTGCCCTGCCTTCGATGCCAAGGTCAAACAATTCCAGGTAACCGGCATACTGGGACGGTGATACATAGCTGTTAAACTCTACTCTTTTAATATTCCTCAGATCGATTGTCCTTATATCCTCGATCCCTCCCCAGTACCTGACTGCACCCTCATATCCGGCCTCTTCTATTAGCGGCCATTTATCTTCTGAATAATTATCAAAAGGCCAGGCAAAAAAATCGACGTCTTTCCCGAGTCTTTTCTCTATCTCCATCCTTGACGATATAAGCTCGTCAAGCGCCTCTTCATCAGTTGCCAGCCCCAGCCTGACATGATTTTCCGTGTGGGACAGGAATTCGCAGCCATGATCATACATCTCATGAATTTCCGGCCATATCAGCATGGGCCTCTCCACATCGGTCCTCTTGTTAAATACTGTATTATTCATCCTGGAATCTTCTTCATCGGCGATCACCCCTGTTACCAGGAATACAGTCATTACAAACCCGTATTTCTTTAATACCGGGAAAGCATTCGAATGATTGCCCTGGTATCCGTCATCGGATGTTATAATGGCAGCCTTATCGGGAAGGGCCTTTCCGTACCGCAGGTGCTTTAAGAGTTCAGAAAAAGTTATAGTCTCATATCCAAAATCCTTAAGGGTGCTGCAAAGTATATCAAAACTGGACGTGCTGAGTTCTATGGGTATCTCTATCTCATCCTCGATGTCATGAAGCCCTATAATGGGTATTTTATTGCGCTTATATTCCTTTACCCCTGATATTTTTATCTCCCTTGAAGTACTGAAAAAAACATAGTCATCTCTGGATATCTCCAATACTATGGATCCATTCAGGTCATCTTCTATGCCCTGTTTTATTTTCGCCCCGGCTTCTATCCTTTTTTCTTCGCCTTCTTTCAACCCGCCTATTTCTATGACTGATCCTGATTCCCCGGTTATCACTGAATCTCCCCAGGCCAGGTCCAGCTTTATACCTCCTGTGTCCGCTTCCCCGGAATTTTTCAGTTCTACTATCGCCAGGATCTCGTCGCCCGGATAAAGGTCATTACCGTTTATATCAATGATCTCAAGGCTTTTTAATTCTATAGAAGGAGGCGGGTCAGGGTCTTCTATCTCAGGTGCGGCGCCTGCTGTGTCATTTCCATCAGCACATCCGGAAAAAAGCACAACAGATGCTGCCGCAAGCATCAATAATGCCAGTATTTTTTTTATCTTATGAATATACAGCATATGATCCATAATGGTCATAATATTATTTTATCTCTATTACGGTACTTTCTGCTTCAAAATAGACATCATTTGTGGTTATCCTGAAATTTATTTCCCCGGTACCGGGTGCGGAACCCCGGAGATAGACTACAAGATCGATAGTGCTGTCAGCTTCCACAAAATATCCGTCGCTTACCCACATATATATTCCCCGGCTCATCCCCGGACCCTGGTCTATATAGCCCCCTGGATCCACATCCACAAATTCCAGGTTTTCAGGAAGATCGAGCTCCAGGGATGTTACCTGTATCCTTTCCGGATTATTATTCTCTATTGTAAACCGGACCGGGAACTTATCGCCAAACTTTTTACTGCCTTCTTCGACCTGGGCATTTATCTTGAGGCTTTCAAACAGGCTTACTGCCCTGTTTAACTGCAGGAACTCAGTATAGCGGTATACATAAAAAGTCCTGCCCAGCTTCTCAGTGTTAAACCGGAATTTGAAAAGCCCCAGGTTTCCCACAAAATAAACATCCCTGCCATTTTCAAATTCATGCATCACATCATCTATGGAATATCCAGGGTTCCTGGAATTATAGATCTTTATATCCTTTTCCGGATATTCATACCTGCCCACAAAGGTCCCGACATTCTCGGAAAAAGCATGGATGAAAAGGGCTGAATCGTCTTCCATCAGCTCAAAGGCTTCGTCCCAGAATCCATAGATGGGAAGAGGTTCCGAACGGTCCTGCTGCTGGAAATAAAGTACCGGCCTGAAAGCTGCAAATGACAATGAAAATAAAAGGACAGCAGCTATAAGTATATATTTTAATACCCTGTCTGCGGGCAGCAGCCTGCCTTTCCCGGCAGCCCGGTTAAAAAGCCGCAGGGAACCGTCCAGTATAAACAGGAACCCAAAACCTATGAATACAGCCGTCAATATCATGGAAAAGATCACATAATTATCATTGGTATAGGGCAGATAAAGGGGCGGGACTATTACATTAAATGCTATAAAAAGAATAGAGCAAACGCCCAGCTTCCAGTTTTTCCTTATCAGGTATCCCAGGCCTAATAATGCGATAGCTATCAGGGCAGGACCAAAGACATCATATATTATCCACAGGTATTCCCCCATGACCCCCAGCATATGGCTCCAGGGCTTGTCAAAAAAGTGGCCTCCGTGCAGCTCGCCGGTGACATTCCTGCCGGTAATATAATAAAAAAGTTTTACCGGGTCGGTAACCGGACCGTATCCCTGTCTTGACCTTATGATGAGATACAGGTATGACAGCAGGGGAAGTATGAAAAAGGCGATGGAAAGAAAAACTGCCCTGGCGCTTTTAAAGATCCTGGGGTTCACGATCACCACATATATAAATATGGCCGGCACCACAAACAGGGCTATGGGATGGTTGGTCAGGCTGAGCCCAAGGCAGAAAAAGAAGAAATAAAGCGATCTTCTGTCCCTTGCCTGGCTGTATACCACAGCGGAAAAAAGAACCAGGGCAATAAAAAAGGAATTCAGGGTATCAAATTCCAGCCTGTTGGCCACAAACCAGTATGGATAAAGGAAGGCAAAGATAAGCGAACTGGAAAAACTGATGATTTCGTTTTTTACCAGCCTGTTTATGGTAAGGTACAGAAAAAGGATGGTAAGCCCTCCAAAGACAGCAGAATAAAGGTTGAGCCTGCAGGCAAGATCGCCTATGGGCAAAAAGGTAAAAAGCTTAAGCGACATACTGAAAGTAGGATAACCGGTCGGCACCATAAGCGACATCTCTGGTATCTGCAGGGCATACCATGAAGTATCTCCCCCGATCAGTTTTCTTTCCAGGGTAAGCACATAGATGGTAAAAGGCGCGCAGAAGGAAAGGAACATAAATATTATGTTCTTTGAACGGTTATAGAAACTTATTATGCTTAAGTCCAAATTATCCTCCCTAAATGACCTTATCTTAGATTAAATATTATAACCCCTATTATTACCAGCACATTACCTGATATCCTGAGCCAGTCAAATCTTTCTTTCAGGATCTTCCAGGAAAAAAACATTATAAACAAATAATTGAGCGCCGTAAAAGAATAAAATATGGAAAAATCCATATACCTCATGGTGATTATGGAAAGTACCGTGGTGGTAAAAAATAAAAATACAGCCGCCAGGAGGTTTTTGTTTTTCAGGTTAGACAATATTCCTTTTCCGGGGTCCAGTTTCCTGGCCCCCAGTTTCATATTATATTGCGCCAGGGATACCAAAAACTGTATGGATACGGCCAGGGATATCAATAATGCTGTCATACCGGCGCCTCCGTCTTCTGGCTGGAAAGAAGTATTAAAAACACTCCTGCCACCAGTATTGCCGAGCCGGCGATCTTGAATGCAGTGATAGGCTCTCCAAATAGGGTCTTTCCCAGGACAAGGGCCACAAAATAATTTATGCTGAGCACCGGATAGATAAAAGAGAGCTTGAACCTGCGGTGAAGTATCATCCAGAATACGAATTTGGCGGTATAAGAGGCTATCATCACTATCAGCCATATGACCAGGCTGGTAGAAATACTCAGGTCTATGGCAATATATTTTCCGGCTATTATACTGACAAGGTTATTGGCTACAGTAAAAAACAGGATAAACAGGTAAAAGAT
>CAYNXW010000174.1:0-6307 GCA_964401265.1 uncultured Pirellulales bacterium
AAGAAAAAGGCTGCCACAATCCCCCATGAACACCCGCGCCGGATTGAAGTTGAACAACAAAAATCCCGACAGACTCCCCAACAAAGCCACCATCAGCAACGCCATCGTCATCTGCCCCGTATGCAGCGAAAACACCCCGATCACCCCGCACACGATCGCACAAATACCCGCCGCCAGACCGTCCAACCCGTCAATTAGATTCACCGCGTTCGTTATGCCCACAATCCAAAACACCGTCAGAGGCCACGCCAACCACGAAAACCCCACCGAAAACCAACCCTCCACCGCCATACCGTCAATTCGCACCCCCAACGCACACATCCCCAACGCCCCCACCAACTGCGACACCAGCTTCGTACGTGCACGCAAACCCCGAATGTCGTCCACCAGCCCCACCACAAACATCAGTGTACCTCCCGCCAGTAACGCCAGCACCTGTCGCCGAATCCCCGCAAACGCTCGCCCCGCCGACTCGTCCAGATACAACACCGATACCGTCACTCCCAGTACCGCAGCGTATATCGCAACCCCGCCGATACGAGGCACCGCGCTGGCGTGAACCTTCCGCAGACCCGGCGCGTCGTAAATCTTCAACGCCTTCGCTACATAAATCACCAATGGCACCACCAGCGTCGCCAGAAATAACCCGCCGCTATAAACAAATATGTACATCTTCATGGCTCTCTCGTCCAAACACGCACCTCACGGCGCCTTACAAGACCCTATCTCTCTACCTTATCTTCCGTTTCACCACAACACCCTGCGCCTCCAACTGCCGCGCGCACTCCGTCCCCGTCGGGTGACCGACGAGGCCTCTCCTGCAAGCCTCTGCTCCCCCGCCGCTCTAGCCCGCATGACCATCTTCCACTCCCGCTTCCTCTGTGCCGCCGACATGCCGCAAACACCCACGCCGGCCTCTCTGCCGCATCTCAACCCTTCTTGCCTGACGCCCGGCCACCCGCCTTGGCCACACCTCTCGCCGCCTTCCGCCCACTTGCCACCCCTTCTTCCCCATGCTCCGACGTCTCCGAACCAGCCCCCTGACCATGCTCGCTCGCCGCCTGCCAACGCCAGTAACGACGATACTCACCGTAACGCGCGTACTGACCGTAACGGTCCGCACCGCGACGCACGTCGTTCACCACCGTCCCCAGAACTCGGGCACCAACGCTCGCCAACGCACCACGCGTCTGCTCCGTGGCCAGCCGACGGGTCTTGTCCGCTCGCACCACCACCAGCGTCACATCGCTCATCGCCGCCAGAATCCGTGCGTCGCTCACCGCCGTCACCGGTGGCGAATCCAGCAATACCCGATCGTAACGACTCGTTACCTCCTCCAGAACCGAACCAAACGCTTCGCTGTTCAACATCTCGGACGGATTCGCCAGGATCGGACCACAAGTCAATATGTCCAGATTCGGCTCACGCGTGCGCTTCACATACTTGCTCGCACGCGCGTGACCCGCCAACGCGTCCGATATCCCCGGCTCACGCTCCAGCTCAAATAACAAGTGCTGCACCGGATTACGAAAATCACAGTCCATCACCAGCACTCGCTGGCCCGCCTGGGCCATCGCATACGCCAAATTGCTCACCAAAGTCGACTTGCCATCACCCGGCGCCGGCGACGTCACCAGAATCGTCTTCGCCTGACCGTTAGGCGCCGCAAAATACAACGCCGTACGTATCCCCTTGTAGGCCTCCGACACCGGACACGACGGGTCCGCATAAACCACCTGCCCGCAAGACGCGACACTCCGACCCCGAACCGCCGGAACCGCACCCACGATCGGACCACCCATCGCCGCCGATATCTCCTCCGCCGACTGCAGACGCTGGTCCGTCATATCCCGCAGCAATGCCAGCCCCAAACCCAACGCCAGACCAAACACCAGACCAAGACCCACCATCCGAGCCTTCTGCGGATGCGACGGCTTGCCCGCCACCTCCGCCTGCTCCATCACCTGGATATTCAACGGACCCGCGTCCTTCGTCACGTCCAACTCTCCTATCCGCGACGTCAACTCACCGTAAAGCGTCTCCAGAAGCGTCAGCCCTTGCTGCTTGTTCTGATACTCCGCCCATTTACGGCTCGACTCCTCCGCCTTCCCCTTCTCCGCCGCGTACTCCCCCTCCAGAAGGCCCAGATACGCCTCCGCCTGCTCCACTTCATCCGCCAGAGACCGCATCAGCGTCCCCGCCGCCACCTGCTCCACCCGCGCTATCTGCCTCTCAATCTGCTCGATTTCCTTCTGCTTCGCCATTACCACCGGCGTCACATCCGTTAGCCCACCACGCAACCGCTCCAACTCCAGTTGCTTGTCCAACAATCGCTCCTGCAACAGCCTCAACTGAACATTCGACTGCCCCGCTGTCACCGCCTGGTTCGGCCGATCCGTCTCCAGAAACAGCTTCACGTGACCCCAATTGTCGCCCAGCCGCTTCGCCGCTTCATAACGGCCCCGCAACTGTATCGCCCGCATCTTCTGATCCGCCAACGACTTCCGAAGCAATCCCAGACTCGCTGCCCATAAGTTGTCGTCGTCACGCTGCAAGGCCAATACACCATGCTCCTTCCGAAACGACAACAACTCCTGCTGCTTCTGCTCGATCTGCTTCTCCAGCTTTACACGACCCTGCTCCAATATGTCCCGTATCTCGTTCGCCGTGCTCCGCTTGTGCGACGCATGATATGCTATATACGACGCCACCACCGCGTTCACAATCTTCGCCGCGTCCTCCGGATACGCCGAACGCAATGCAATGCTGATAATGTCGTCCTTGTCACCCACCGTCACCTGCAAACGACGCTTCAACAGACCCGCCGGATCCTCACAATCTGCCAGCGTCGCCAGCGACCCGTTATCCGCCCGACCTATCACCTCCGCCAGAATCGGCGCCGACTTGATCAATTCGCACTGCGTATAAAGATAATTCTTCGACTCCGTCATCAACCCCCCCTCCGTCGGACTGATTACACGCGGGCCGTTCTGCTCCACATAGACGCACGCCACACTCGTGTACATCGGTGTCGCCCGGTACAAATACGCCCCCGCCAACGCCAAACCCACCACCAAGCCCACCAGCACCAACCAGCGACGACGCCACGCACTCTGCAAAACACCGTCCGCGCGCGAACGCCCCCCAGCCGCTTGCTCCAACCCCAACGGCTCACGCCCACGCTCCGAACCCTCTGTCATAACCGCGTCACTCAACGACACACCTGCGCTTCCACATCCCAGCTCTCTTGTCTATTAAAATGCTGGCGACTACTACGTTACAATCACCACGCAAATCTAATCACGCGTCGTTACGTCTTTCCCGTCCAGCACCCGATACCACGCACTCGCGTTCACGCCAACGTAGACCCGGAATATCTCCGCCATCAACAATCGCCGCCGCGTCCGTTCCGTCTGCTCCACCGATACCACGTCACCAGGCTTGATCCGTACCGCAGCCCCGTCCTCCACGTCCGTTCCCGCGATCTTCAACGTCGCGTCCACAATATCACCCTCCGGCGTCTGCCGGTACACCCGAACGTAATGCGGATCAGCCACACCGTTCAAACCCCCCGCCATCGCCAATGCCTGCAACACGTTATATCCCGCCCCCTCCGGATAAGGATACGCACCGGGACGACCCACCAGACCGATCACCGTGAATACCTGCGGATTCAACGGCTCCACCTCGATCACCTCACCGCCACGCAATGCCACGTCCCGAAACGGGATGTTCAAACCCTTCACCGGCAACACCAGCGGATCGTCCGACGACGCCCCCTCGCCCGACTCCGAACCCGTTATCCGGATCAATCCCGCCCCCTCCGGCACAATGCTGCCCGCCTTCATCAACGCCGATACCAGCGTCAACTCGTCGCTGCGCAGCCCATATACTCCAGGCGTCCGCACCGCACCCACCACCGTCACGCTCTCCGTACGATAACGCACCACTTCACCCACCACCGAAGGAACATAAGACACATACTTCGGATAGTACGCCTGCTCCACCGCCTGCTCGATCGCCGGAACCGTCTTGCCCGCCGCCGCGATCGCCCCCACAATCGGAAGGTTGATCTGACCCGACGCGTTCACTCGCACCAGGTAAGGCTTATACGTCGCTCGCGCCTCCGCCGGAGCCGCATCCACCGACCACAACTCCATCGGCATATTAAACTGCAGCACGTCCCCGCGACCCACCTCGTACGCACCCTGCCTCACCTGAGACGCCGCTAAACGGTCCATGTCCACCGTCGGACGCCAAGGACCCGCCTCCTCAAACGCCTCAAACTGCTCACCACGCGTCACCGTCGGCTTGCTGCAGCCGCACGCCATCAACACGCCAAACACCAGCAACGATGCCCCCACACGCAACCCCATCATCCGCGCTTTCCGGCTCATCTCGTCTTTCACCTTGTGCCTCCAGTGCTTTCCAATGCCGATGCCTGCCGCCGCCTTGCAGCCTCAACATCCGCTGCCTCGTTGTCCGTCTGCCTTCCCTGTTCCCTTAACTCCATGTAACTAGCTGACCATATGCCACCGCACTCAACGCCTTCTAGGCCCTCTCACGCTGCCCAGCCGCCTCGCCCCCAACCGCTAGTGCGTCCACAAATAATCACCCGACTCCAACTCCGACTCGCATCCATCCGCCACCGGACGGTCCAGCGACGTCAAGCCCAGACTGATCGCTTTCTTGATCAAGCCCGCAAAATGCTCCACACCCAGCTTCCGCATGATCCGACCACGATGAAACTCCACCGTCCGCACCGAAATCCGCAATAACTCGGCGATATCCTTGTTGCCCTTGCCGTCTCCGATCAGCTTGAGAACCTGGGCCTCACGACCCGTCAACAACTCCTTTGTCACACCACCACGACGCGACCGGCAACGACCTAACGCCGACAACACCGTCCGCAACACCAACTTGGCATCAAACGGCTCCTTGATTACGTCAAAAACGCCCGCACGCATCGCCTCAATCACCAGACACAAATCACTCTCCCGAACCAACAGCAGCACCGGCATCAACGGATACGCCCGCTTCGTCTCACGCACCAGCTCTAACGCCCGCCGCTCGTCCCGACCCGAACCAATCATCAGCAAATCACAACCCTGACTCGCCAGATCCTTGTACAACGCGTGACGACTGCTATAGCCCCGCACCTCGCAACCTTCCTCTGCCAGAACAGAGACCAACGCCCCCTCAAACGCCAGACCCTCTTCCACGCAGAATATCCGCGCCGTACCGTCCCACCCAGACCGCGACTCCCCGCCAGCTACGCTGCTGCTCTCTTCTATACCCTTACTCATCACCGCTCACACCATGGGGATTGCCTGTCCACAAAACACTCACGTAATAGGCGCAATGACTCTCACGTTCGCAACCGATGGCTCCGTCCAGAACAGACTCTCGATAGGCCACGTAGCAAAAAGCGCAATGCACCTGCTACGCCCACAGCAACATACGCGCAGACCTACTCTAGATTAGGCCGCACTCACCATGGCTCGCCTCAAGATATCGCCTGAACCCTTGAAGACATGCCCCGGCCGCCAGCAACCCCTGACCTTACAAGCCTCCCACCCCATCCGCCTGGCTCAAAGGCCTCCGCCTGACAACACCGGACCCGCCAACAAAGCCGCGTCTTGTCGTCTCTCGCCTCTGTCTCGTCGCTCGTCCAGGCAAAGGTGACAAAATCCTATATCATATGACCGCCTCTGGCTCCTGAGAGCCAAATCACCTGCCCAGACAAAAAAACGTCTATTCTCCTTTCACAAAATCCTTCCGCGGCGAAATATACTCAGAATCACAAAGGTCTAACCTGGCATCCCTGAACTTGCATGCCCTGAACAAACCTAGGCTCCTCCCTAGGTCTTTGATTGATTATACCACCACACCACCTCCGCTTCAACTGTGGTTCTTACTGGTTCCACAAAAAAAACTGTGGTTTTTGCGGGGCCCCTTCCTCAACCTTACCTGACCGGCCTAACCCGACGCCAACACCCTATTTCCTCCCCCCGATGCTTAACTATTATAGACACCCCCCGCCTCCCCGGCTATTTTCTAGACCAACAAAAACACCTTAACTACACCCCCCACCAAACCCAAAATCTATCAGCCTTACCCATATTAACAACACGCCACGTCCGATAATGCCATGCTCCGCCTGAACCAAGGACGTTCCACGCACAACCCAAGCAAAAACAGCTACCCCTCCCCCAATTCTCCATCAGTCCCGAACACCCCCCATAACACCTTTACTATAATTAAGTTACGGGGAACATGGCAATGCCGGACATGAACACCCTGTTTC
>CAYNXW010000175.1:0-6306 GCA_964401265.1 uncultured Pirellulales bacterium
CCGTCACGTCCGGCCGCGCCGACGGCGTCTCCCGCCGCACCGACCCGCCCTGCCCGCTACGCCTGGCCACGGTCTACCCCCTCTCGCACCGAGGCCGCCAACCTCGCCTGGAGCCGCCCGTTCTCGACCACATAGCAGCGCAGCTTATCGGCCAGCAGCTTCTCCCGCAGCGTCGCATGCGGGAGCGTCAAGAGCTGCCGCGTCCGGAGCTTCTGTTTGGCCGATAGTGCGTTTCGTCTGCCCGCCGCCTTTCGTTTCTTTCGCTTTCCCAACGGTTTACCTCACTTTCGTCGCATAATTAGATCACGCGCACCCGCGCTGAATAAGGCACCCGCGCGCCCGTGATAATTAAGTCCCTCCGGCCTGACGCCGCCCCGGGCCCACCCGGGCCCAAAGCGACGAAAGGCCCAAAACGAACATCTCACGGACACAAAAACCGACCCGCCCTCGCGACCGCAGTGGCTCCATCGCTAGGAAGGACCCGCCAGCTCACCGGCTGGCTCACCGGCTCCCGGCGTCGCAAACGTGATCGCCACCCCCGGCAGGCTCCCCATGCCCAGGTAGAGCAGAGCCGTCATGACCGCCACATTCACGCCCTCCGCCACCGCCTGCTCCAGCCGCTCGCGATCCGCCGCATTCACGGCATTCAACTCCGCCCATGTCTGCGCCAACGTCTGCCCTTCCAGCAGGGCCTCATCATCGGTCAACACCTCCAAGGCGGCCCGATAGTCAGCCAGATCACGCATCGCCAACACGCGATCAATCCAGTCCAGCGTTTGCGTGACGCCTCGGCTCATGAAGTACATCGCATGCCGCCGCGCCACATCCTTGAACGGATCCGGCACCTGCTCCAACAACTCATCGATATCTATCAGCGGCTTAATCACTGGCCATCACCTCCCTTCCGTCTCTGGCCGCCCGAAACTGCTCCCACGCCTCGGCGTTGACTCGCAGGCCCGCGGCCATCTGCTCGCTCTCCAGCTCGCCCCGTTCGGCCCGCTCGGCGTAGTCGTCGGCCCACGCCGCCTGCTTATCGAGCAGCGTGCTGTACTGGGCATTCATGGTGACCCCGCTGCAGCCTGCGATCAGCACCGCACCCACCAGCAGCAGCACCAGCACCAACAGCACCCGCCCATCGACCCGGCCCTTGTTGGCCGTCGATGACGCTTTGGGCGATACCGGCTCACTCGCCGCCAACGCCTCGGCAAGGCCCTTGTCATAAGGAGCTGGTATCAACGTTGTCACCACTTCGTCCTCCCTGCCCGTCGCCACCAGCCCGACCTGCTTCATCTTCTGATACGCCCCGGTCACCGCCACCCACAGGGCCGCTCCCGAGACCAGCACGATCTGCCAACTCGCCTGGACAAACCCGATCGCCGTGGCCATGCTCAGCACCAGCGCCACCAGATCCGTCACCCACGACCACCGCGGCTGCGACAACTGCGGAAACGGCCGCTTGCAGAAGTTCTCGACAACAAGCGGGATCAACACCGTCGCAAACACCAATTCCTGCGGAATCGCCAACCCATCCATTCCAGATCACCTGTCCTTTCGCTACCCCCTGCGTTTACATTACCTCTGTCTCACTTATCACACTCACATTGCCTCACAGCCGCCGTGACGATCTCGCCATCAATCGTCTGTGTTGTGCCATCCTCGTAATGCCCGACCACCTTCACCAACTTGCCGCCTGGATGCGATACTGTAGGCATCGCATGCAGCAGCGCGTCACGCTGCCAACGATCTTGGATCACCTGTCTTTGTAGAATGTCCATATCTCGCATCGTCTGACGGATCATCTTTGCCCCAGATTCGATTGTTTCGGTCGACAGGCCCTCGCACGCATTCCAGCACGCCGCCAATCGCCGGGCATTGGCTTCGCTACGTATCCCTACGAAGGGGTTTGCCTCCATAACCGCAACACAACCCGCATCGGCCACCAAAATGGTAAAATCCTTACAGTCGCTCTTGTCGACCGACAACCGCCCCGGCGTGTGGTTATCTTCAATCTGCTTTTCCGTCGTCATCATCACACTCCATCTAAAACCACCGACTTCTCACCAACGCCGCCGCCTAGCCTCGCCCCCTTCACGGCCCCCGGTTGCGGACGGCCTCGCCGCCCAGATGTTGCTTGATATCCGTCATCCACATGCCCATCGGATTTGTCAGCCGCCCCCGGCTCCGTTTGCAGTCGTAGAGCACACCCTGCATCCGCTTAATCGCCCAGCACACCTCGACCGCCCCGCGCCGGGCCAACCCCCCACCGTGATCCCACAACTTGACCGACCAATTCTCCAGCGTCGTCTGATCCGAGCGTGCCTGCTTCTGGATATCCTGCCGCGCCGTCGCCGGCGGCTCCAGGCTCGGCAACAACTCGCGATACCAAGCCATGGCCCGCTCGATCATCTGCTCCCTCGCGTACAGATCCACCTCCGAGAGCCCCTGACCCAGAAACGCCGGCTCGTCCCGCTCGACGTCCACGCAACTGAGCCGCAGTCGCCAATCGCCCCCCTCACCTGAGCCGCTCTTTTCCCTCGACGCCGTCGCTGCCTCTGGCTCTTTGAGCCCTGGGGCTTTGCCCCCTCGCCCGGCGTCGGCCCCCGCCCGAAAGTCCGAACCCGAAACCCCGAACGCCGCAGCCGAGTCCGCCTCCGAAACATCCGCACCCCCGAACCCCGCATCCCCGAACCCCGAATCCTCGGGGCCGACGCCGGGCGAGCCCCCCGAATCCTTCCCCTCCGGCCACCCATCACGCTCGCCAACGCCCTCGAGCGCGGGCTGGGCCTCTGGCCGTCTTTTCTCCGGCGGCGCCGCCGCCACCTCCTCACCGACACCGCCGCCGCCCTCTTCGGTTTCGGTTGTATTTACCTTGCCTTGACTTCGGTCTTCGGTTTCGTTCTGAAGGGGTCGCCGAGCGGCCCGGTCATTCGCCGACAGTGCCGAGCCCTTAGTCACCGCCAACTCACCCCCGAAACTCACAGCTTTTCCCCCGACCGCCCAGCTGCAGCTCCGCAACTCCACCCACCCCAGCTGCATCAGCCCCGCCAACGCCGCCGCCACGTCCTCAGCCCTATACCTTAAATAATGCGACAGCTCCGCCACCCCCATCGGCCTATCCAGCGTATCGAGCACGAACCCCTCCCGCCGCTCCCGCTCGCCCCCGGCCACCCAGTCGAGCAGCTCATCCCAAAACGCCCGCACCAGCGGCAACATCGCCGGCCCCAGCTCCATCGCGATCAGGTCACGTTCTTCCTGCCGCTCGCTCCGCAGCCGCCGCACATAAGACAACCCCGAGACCCGCTTGGGCTTGCCCTTGTCCGGCTTGAACGCCCCGCCGTCCTTGTCCACCTCAAACCGCTCAAACCCGCGCAACCACAACGCCACCGCCCCACTGCTTTTGCTCGGCTCGCCATTGTTGACCATCAGTGCGTATCCTTATTATGTACTAGCCATCAGCCGCCACAGCATCAGCCCCACGCGGGCACAGACCGCGCCGAGGCCCATCGCCACCAGGGCCCCCAGCCCCGTCGCCAGGTAGGTCCACCACGGTTGCCTCATGACCGCCCTCCTGCCGCCGCCCACATGAACCAGCCCACGATCGCCAGGACGGAAAAGACCAGATCCCGCACCGCCAGCCCCCAGAGCCGGCCCCGCACGTGGTAGCCCAGGCTGATGGTGTTGCTCACCAGCCAGAGCGGAAAACACCACCGAATCCGGGCGTTGTTGAGCAGCACGCCGCCAATGGCGATGCCTGTGGCCGCCCACTGGCCGCCCTCATACAGCCACCGCCGCCAATGACGCCCCCCCGTCGCCGTCGCGAGTGTGGGGCCGCTAACCTCCTGTCGCACCCAGGGCAACAGCTGATCATCATCATCGCCCAGAAACACCACCCTCGCCGCCTCGTCCTCCGCGTCGATCTCCGCGCGAATCCTCATTTTCTCGTAAAGCTCACCCGGCGAACACGCCCCCAGCAGATCGCCCTCCCGCAGCTCCACCGGCCCGTTTTTCAGATCGTCTAGCATATACTCAGCCACACTGAACCTCCTCAACAGGCAAACAACTGGCCCTCGGACGCCTTGACCACCGCCGCTCGCAGGTTATTACATGCCTGCTGGTAGTAGCTCTCTTTGAGCACCACCCCGACAAACCGCCGCCCCATAAGCAGGCTCTGGTAGCCCTCCGAACCGATACCAGCAAACGGGCTCAGCACCAGATCCCCCGGATTGCTCCACAGGGCCACCGCCCGCTCGATCACATCCAGCTGCAAGGGACAGATATGCTTTTCATCGCCCGCCGCCCGCGCCGACGTCTTCTGCAGCGTACGCGACATATTGATATCGCTCCAGATGGGCGAGGCCCACTTCTGCCACAGGTCCACTGGAAACCCCGTCCGCGTATGGCTCACCGGCGTGGCGTTCTCGCCGGGCTTTCGCATTGTCACCAGATAATCCGCAATCCCCTGGCGGCTCATGCACGAATCCTTGAGTATCTGTTTATGCAGCAGCCCCAGGGCCTTCGTCCGCTGCATGGCCGTCACTGGGTCCTTCCAAATACACACCTCGCTATGATAGATCCACCCCTGCTCGATAAAGAGCCGGATCAGCTCGCCCCGGAAATCCCGCAGGCCGATAAACCCTTCCCGCTGCTTCTGCACCGGTAGATTCATGCAATGAAAGCTCACATTGCGGCCGGCCTTGGTGACGCGTAACAACTCCGGCACCAGAAAGCCGAAATGGTCGAAGAACTCATCGAAGCTGGAGCTGTTGCCCATGTCTCGCGTCGAATCCGAATAGACGTACAGATCGGCAAAGGGCGGGCTTAAGACGCTATAGTCGATGCTCTCGGATTCCATCTCGGAGACCACCTCGACGCAATCGCCCAGGTGCATCGTCCAGGTGCCCCCCTCGTCCGTGGCCACCTCCCGACGATAGACACTTTCGCTCCGCTTACCTTGCCGCATCTCCTCGGGTAAAAACGCCATCGTCGCCTCCGTCATAAAGTCCCGCATGCTCCTGTTATCGTGCTCTTTTCGCTGGACATTCTGCCAGACCGTCTCCTCGCGTTCGCCGATGACGATATGGATGTCCACCGGCCGTTTCTGGCCAAAACGCCAGCAGCGCCGCATCGCCTGGTAATACTGTTCATAGGAATCCGAGATGCCGCAGAAGATCATTTGCCAACAGTGCTGCCAGTTAAGGCCAAAGCCCGCAATCCGCGGCTTGGTGATCAGGACGCGATAGTCCCCCCGAGCGAACCCCAGCAGCTTCTGCTCTTTACTGGCCCGATCATCACTGCCCCGAATCTCCACCGCCTCCGGCAGCAAGACCCGCAGGGCGTCGGCCTCGTAATTGTAATTGACCCAGACCAACACGGGCCCCTCCATCGCCTCGACCAGCTCGGCCGTCGTCTGGGCGCGTCCTGCCAGCGATGCCTTGCGGGCCTGCCGTCGATCCGTCAGCGTCGTGACCCCCTCGGCAAAAAGCAGGCCCTCCGTAGCGGACGACGCGAGCAGGTGGATGTGTTCTCGTTTGGCCGGCAGGGCAAACCCCTCGCCGTCATAGCCCCACGTGGCCGGATTGTCGAGCACCACGGCCCACTCGGCCATCCACTCCCAAAAGCGATGGGCACAGTGCCCTTTGAGCCGCCACTGCTGCGTCTGCGTGGCGTCATTGATAAAGAACATGCCGAGCATTTCCATCCGCGTCATCGCGCCGAGAAACTCCGCGTGATTGCCCAGCTCCATGTAGTCGTTGGGGGCCGGCGTCGCTGTACACGCCAATTTATACGGCACCTGGCCAAAGCGACGGATCAGCTCGGTGCGATACCTGCCGCTGTACGACTTGAGGATGCTGCTCTCGTCCAGCACCAGGGCCGTCACCTCGGCCGGATTGCAGTGCTCCATCATCTCGTAATTGGCGATATTGACGCCGTCCACCAAGTCGCCCTCCCGGGCATCGTGGACGGCGACGCCGAACTTGTCACCCTCCCGCTGCGTCTGCTTGTTGACCGCCAGGGGAGCCAGGATCAACGCCCGCCCGCCCGTCTGGGCCACCACATGCTGCGCCCACGCCAGCTGCATGGGGGTCTTGCCCAGCCCGCAATCGGCGAAAATGGCCGCCTTACCCCGCCGCAGGGCCCAATGGACGATATCCCGCTGGAAGGGATAGAGCCACCCACACAGCTCGGACGGGTCCACCACAAACCCGGCGTCCGCCACCTCCCAGCCCTTATTCTCAAGAAACGTCGTATAATCCGCCACGCTGTGATCTCCTCTTGCACACCTGCCTGATACATCCTGCATTCCTA
>CAYNXW010000176.1:0-6182 GCA_964401265.1 uncultured Pirellulales bacterium
CGACGTGGGCATCGTGCCTGCGGACAACACCACCTGTCACCCGAGGAGCCTCCTTCCCTTATTCTTATGCCTTGCACCGCCCCACACCTCCACACCGGGCACTTTCCCCCCTATCTGCGTCCCAGCTGGGCCTCTCCAAATACCTCCGCCGTAAACAGATACACCTCGGTCTGCGGATCCTGCCACGCATCCGAAGGCAGCCCCGCCTTGCCCCCGCAGCACTGACTCAAGAACTCCTCCTTGCTCCAGCCCGTCTCTGTCGCCACCTGAGGCAAGAAACACCCGCTGGCCCAGCCCCGCTTGATATAGATTCCGTCCCGGCCCAGCCTTAGACTCAAAGGATCGGCCGTCCGCTCCAGCGGGCTCAGCACCGAAATCTCGATATCGATCTGTTCCAGCTCCCCCCGCCGCAGCGGATCGGTCACAAAGCGCCCGTCCCGGGTCGCCGCGATCGCCATCTCCCGCACCGTTTCGAGCAAAGGCCCCTCCGCCTGAAACTGCCCGATACACCCCCGCAACCGCCCCCGGTTATGAATGGTCACAAAACAGCCGCGCCGCTCATTCAAGACGCCCTCACTGCTCTCAAACTCGGGTACCGCGTCCCCCCGCACCGTCGCCTCGATCACCTTGCGTGCCACACCCAACAGCTCCCGCTTGACCGCCTCGGTCAACTGGCCTCGCTCCTCATCCGCCATCACTCACTGCACCTCCACCAGCCAACACACCCTCAGACCAATCGCCCCGCCACCTCCACGGCACGCCAGTGTAACCCCAACCAAGCCCCGCCTCAAGCCCTTCCGGACAGGTCATCTCTGACTCCACGCGCTATAGCCCACCCGCAGGCCCCCTCCGCAATCTCCCCCCTCCTTCTGCCCACAAACGCACGCTGAGACCCCTCCGAGACGCCCTGCCCCTGACGAACCCCCTCTCCTGCTCGCCGGCCGTCGCAAAAAGACCAACCACGATACGTATTAATACCAGATCTCGCTGGGCCCCTCTTCAGGCCGAGGAGGCTCAATCGAAAGGCTGAACTCCTGCCGGCACATCACCAGCCCCGTGAACTTCGCCGAACTCAAAGGCTTGTTCACAAAACCGTCCGCGTGCAGATCGTAGCACTTCTGAACGTAACGGTCATCCTTCGACACCGTCAAGACCACGACGTACAAGCCCGCCAAGGCCGCGTCATGACGAATCTGGCGCAACAACTGCCAGCCGTCCACCCCCGGCAACGTGATGTCCAGCAGCACCAGATCCGGCAATCCCTCCGGACTCTGGTGAACCAAGGCCTGAAGGACCTCCCACGCCTCCGCCCCCGTACGCGCCATCTGAATCTTGACGCCCGGAGCCGCCTCCTGAATCGCCAACTGGCTCAGCCGGGCGCTCTGGGGATCATCTTCCACCAGCAACACGGTATTCAATAACTGCGACGAATTCATGGTCCCGAAGCGACATTCCTTTCTGCCTGAACGACCCAAAAGAACTGCCCGCTATACAACGGTACACACACGCTGCACTTACCTATTATTGCCCCCACCCACCCCATTTGTCAAGTTCACCCCACCCGTTCATTCCGGCCTGGACACCGAGGCACGCCCCACTGATTGCCCCTACAAAAAAACACACCCGCGGTAGGCCCAAACCCACGCCGGCCCCGAAGACCGCCTCACGTTATCAAACGCCGCCTGAGCCGCCGGATCGCCCAGGTCCCCGCCAGCAACGTCAAGAGGACTATGTAAACCCCGTCCCACAACAGAATCACCCCATACTGTCCCTGCACGATCGCCCGCATCAGACGCACCGGATGGGTCAACGGCAACAGCTCTACCACCGGCCGAATCCAACCCGGCAGCTTCGCAATCGAAAAGACCACCCCGCAAAAGAAAAACATCGGCGACATCAAACCCGTAAAGAAAAAACTGAAGTGATTGATCGTCTTCACAAACGACGTCACCAGCAACCCCACCGCCCCGAACATCACCGCCGTCACGAAGCCAATCAACGGCGCCGCCAGGGCCGCCCAGAAAGACACAATCCCACACAGACTCAACACGAGCAAAACGGCAAATGAAAAGAACAATCCCTTCGAGCCCGCCCACAAAATCTCACCCAGAAACAAATCCCGCACCGTCAGCGGCGCCGCCAGCATCCCATCATACACCTTCTCAAACTCCAGACGAATAAACGTCACATACGTGCACTCATACGCCGCCGTGAACATCGCCGTCGTCACCAATAGCCCCGTCCCCAAAAACCGCAAATAGGGCATCCCCTCGATCATGCCCACGTAACCGCGAAACCCCAGGCCGATCCCCCCCAGAAATATCAGAGGCTCCAGAAACGGCGGCAACCCGTTGCTCACCAGATTCCGCCCGTACACACGCATGTGACGGTTCCACACGGCCAGAATCCGCCCACAGAAACCCATACCCGTTTGTGCGACGCCGCTATTCATTCAAACCTCGCCCCGTCGCCTTCATGAACAAGTCTTCCAGGTTCGTCTGCCGCAGGTAATACTCGCGCGATCCTTGCTCCGCCAGCGATCGCAGCAAGGCCAGGTCGTCCGTATAAAGCAGCACCCGCTCGGCCGTCCCTTCCTGCCGAACACCCGCCGGCAAAGGATCCGGCAAACGCCCCCACGCTTCACTCGAAAGCAACTCCAGGACATACTTCTCAATATGCTGCGCCAGCAACCCCGCCGGCGTCCCCTCCATGATCTTGCGCCCCTGGTGCATAATCAACACGCGCTCGCATATCTGGTACGCTTCTTCCATGTAATGCGTCGTCAACAATATCGTGATCCCCTCCCGCTTCAACTGACGCAACTTGTCCCAGATCAAATGACGCACCTGCGGATCCAACCCCGTCGTCGGCTCGTCCAGTATCAACAGTGAAGGCCGATTCAACAACGCCCGGGCGATAATCAAACGACGTTTCATCCCGCCGGACAACTCCCGAATCGCCAACGTGGGACGATCATTCAACTCCACAAACTCCAGCAGCTCCCCGATTCGCCGCCGCGCCGCCCGCGTGCCCAACCCGTAAAACCGCGCATACACCTGCAGGTTCTGCTCGACGTTGAGCTCCTCATCCAGATTGTTCTCCTGAGGCACCACCGCCGCCAACGACTTGATCGCCAGCGCGTCCTCGCCGGGATCGTAGCCGAACACGGTGAGCACACTTGCCGGTGCCGCGTCCCGCAACGCCTTGGCGTAAATCATCTTCATCATCGTCGTCTTGCCCGCACCGTTTGGCCCCAACAAACCAAAACAAGACGCCCCTGCCACACCGAAAGACAAGTCCTTTACCGCCCCGACCGCACCATAGTGCTTGCATACGTGTTGAACGTCGATGACTTTCACGACCACCACCCACGCCTGCGACCCCACAGGGACACACCACGACCTTCACCCGCCCAACGCTACTGGGCCAGGATTGATAGAGCCCCAAACGCCGCAGCACAACAATAAGACTGCTCAAGAACTAAAACGCGTGAAATATCCATGTTAGACATGCCCGAGGAGGGACTCGAACCCTCACGCCCTTGCGGGCAGGGGATTTTAAGTCCCCAGCGTCTGCCAATTCCGCCACTCGGGCCTGACCGTAAGGCCTGCTAATTCATTGACTCACAAGCAACTAGCTGCTTACCGCCCCTGCCGCCTGCACCGCGGCGACACCCGCCCCGACCGTCAATCAAGCCTCCAACTGCCACCAAGTCAACGCCCATAATACTCTCTAGTATTACACTTGGCAAAGTGCAATTGCCAAAAAACCTCCAGCCTCCATTCCCTCAACCAGAAAATCTCCCCGCCAGGCACCCCAACACCCGATTGACTAATCCGCCCCGACCACCATATCCTTATGTGTGGTGCGTACCTGTTTGCCCAAAGACCTCACAGCCTCACCGCGCGGGTTCGCCGCATGTCTTAGAGCGTCCAACAGCCCAACTGAATTCTGCCAGCAAAGAAAGGAGTCCTACCATGGCCACCTATGTCATCCTCAGCCGTATCAGCCCCGACGCCGTGAGCGACCCGGCACAGTTCCCCCACCTCGCCGAACAGGTCGCCGCCAAAATCAAACAGAAGTGCCCCCATCTGCAGTGGAAGATGAGCTACGCCACCATGGGACGCTTTGACGTCCTCGACATCGTCGAAGCCTCCAGCGTCGAAGAGGTCGAAAACGCCGCCATGATCATACGCACCTACGGCCACGCCAGCACCCAGACCATGCCCGCCATCCCCTGGAAAGACTTCCTCCACGCTCTCAAATAACAACCCGGCCCCCATGGCCCAGGCTGCCAACACCGCACCCTCCCGGTGCCCCGGCCTCCGTCGAGCCCCTCGCAAGCCCCCCACACCAACAGGCCCTGCAGAGAGACTCGCCCCGCCTGCCTTCATCACCTTTCCAACATCTGCCACCGCGCGTAAGCGTCTTCCACTTCTTCCCTCAAGACCTCCAGCCTCGCTTTGACGGCAGCAATCTCCGCCCCTCGCTTGTAAAAATCTGGAGCCGCCATCGCCTCGTGCAAGGCCTGCTGCTCCGCCTCTAACGTCTCAATACGCCCCGGCAGCGCCTCCAGCTCCTTCTGCTCCTTGAACGACAATCGGCGCGGCCCCGCCGGCTTCGGCCTGCTCTCACGGCGCTTGGCACGCACCTTCTTGACCGGCTCCTCGACCGGCGCCGCCTTACGCCTCTGCTTGACCAAGTCGTCGTAGCCCCCAACGTACTCCTTGACAATCCCGGCCCCCTCGAGCACCAGCGTGCTCGTCACTACATTATTGAGAAACTCCCGGTCGTGACTTACCAGCAAGACCGTCCCGGGATAATTCACCAGAAACTCTTCCAGCAAATCCAACGTCTCGATGTCAAGATCGTTCGTCGGCTCATCCATTACCAGCACATTCGAAGGCCGCGCGAACAGCCGCGCCAGCAACAATCGGTTCCGCTCGCCCCCCGAAAGATCAGCCACCGAATTACGCGACTGGCTCGGCGAAAACAGAAAATCCTGCAAATACCCCATGATGTGCCGCGGCTTGCCGTTCACCGTAATCGTCTCACTGCCCTCGGCAACATTCTCGTATACCGATGCTTCGCAATTCAACTGCCCGTGAGACTGATCGAAATATGCCACCTCAAGGTTGCTGCCATGACGCACCGTGCCCTGCTCAGCCTCCAACTCCCTCAGCAACACCCGCAACAGCGTCGTCTTGCCCGAACCGTTAGGCCCCATCACACCTATCTTGTCACCACGCATGATCAGCGAGGAAAAATCCTCTATGATCCGCTCGCCTGGCTCATAACCAAACGAAACGTCTCTCGCCTCTATGACAAGCCGCCCCGACAAGGGCACATCCGCACCACCCATACGAACACTGCCGACAAATTCCTTACGACGCTTCCTCTCCTCACGCATCGCCTTGAGCGCCCGCACACGCCCTTCATTACGACGACGACGCGCCTTGATCCCCTTGCGTATCCACACCTCCTCCTGCGCCAGCTTCTTATCGAAAAGAGCATTCTCCGCCGTCTCCGCCTCCAATGCCGCCTCGCGACGCACCAGGTACGTCTCATAATCGCACTCATAGCTCGTCAGACGCCCCCGATCCAACGCCACGATCCGCGTCGCCAGCTTCTTCACAAACGCCCGGTCGTGGCTGACAAACACCAACGTCCCGCTATACCCCAACAAAAACTCATCCAACCACGTGATCGCTTCAATATCCAGATGATTCGTCGGCTCATCAAGCAGCAATATGTCCGGCTCACGTACAATCGCCTGTGCCAGCAACACCCGCCGCTTCATCCCCACCGAAAGACTCTCAACCGACGCATCGGCGTCCAACTTGATCTTCTCAATAATCGTCTCTGCAAGGTGGTTCAACTGCCATCCACCTTCCATGTCCAGAACATGCTGCAACGCGTCCAACTGCTCCAACAGACTGGCGTCGTGCGGCTCCGTCGCAATCCGATGGCTCAGCGAATGATACTCCGGCAAGAGACGACCCCGCGGACCAAACCCCTCCGACACCACATCAAAGACCTTCCCCCGCAGATCCGCCGGCACCACCTGGCTCAGACACGTAACACTTAGCGAAGGCGCACGCGCTATCGTGCCCCCCTCCGCCTCCAGCTCCCCGCTGATGACCCGCATAAGCGTCGACTTGCCTACCCCATTACGCCCCAGC
>CAYNXW010000177.1:0-6125 GCA_964401265.1 uncultured Pirellulales bacterium
CTGTCTGCGGGGCCAAGTTCGGTGTCGTCCGTAATGTTAAGCACGCCCTTGTTCGGCAGCACCGGCGCGACGATATTCTCAAAGCCAATGGGTTCGTCAAGCGGATAGGCGAAGCCGTTGATGGCGCCGCTTCCCGAAATGACCGAGGCGGGATCACTGTCTACGCCGACAAAGACGTCGGCATTGATGACGGCGGTAGTGCCCAAGTCAATGCTGCCGGGTGTTGTGCTGAGCGTGCCGATCTGCACGTCGCAATGCGTGTCGTGCGAATCGGCCGAATTATAGGCGTCGACGACAGTGTTGTTGCCCAGTTCCAGTTTGTTGCCGACGAGAATGGCGGTATCAAAAAGGCCCTTAAGCCGCACCGTGGCGTTGATGGTTTTCGAGAACGGTGCGAAGGTGCCCGTGGACGTCACCGTATAGCCGGCCGCTTGCGAGCCGCTGACGCTGTAGGAAAAAGTCGCGTTCGTATTGGGCAGGCTTTGGTTTGTCAGTTGAGGCAGCGAAGCGTCGCTCCAGGGGCCCCCCGCCAGCTTGTTGTTCATGCAAAGCAGGGCATGGGTGACCCCGGCGTCGGCGGCCGCCCGCGCCCGCACTTGCTGAGCTGCACGGGTGGAAAAGGTCTGGCTATGCACACTCAGGGCTAGGATGCTGCCCCCGACCATTACGATAAGAACCGCTACAAATATTACCAACGGCAAAATCGCGCCACGACGCACGCGATTAGCACGAAAACGCTTGACCTTGATATCGCAAAGCATAATAGACCTCGTTCATCAAAAAAAGAGGCGTCAGTTATGGGCTACCGCGGACGTAAGGACGGTGATGTCTTCCTGGTTGTTATCCAATTGCAGGTGCATATGCGCCGCCCGGCCGCTGTGATCAAAGACACACGACACCACGTTTTGCGCCAGCGTTTCCGTGCGGGACACACTCTTCGGATTCAGAACGCCCCGATCCACGCAGAGCTCTTGCCCGCTACAATAGAACTTGGCAAAACGGTCTAAGTCGCTCGAAGCAGCCGACTGGTAGTAGTGCACCTCTACCCAACTGCCCGCCGGGTCCACATAGACGTGGTTAGGTGTCGCCCGACGCACCATCGCATCGAACGCGCGTTGGGCGACGTGCGCCTCCGTCACGACGTCCGCATACAGATGATTGTACGAGCGGTGCCAGACTCGCTGGCTGTCCGATACGACCACCGCAACCGCGAAAATAAGAATGCTCGAGATAACCGCCGCAAGCAGCAGCTCCACCAGGGTAAAACCACCCTGACACGCTGGCTTCGTTCTGCACTTTCTCATCGCTGGTTATTCCTACAAGGTAGTGTAAGTCGACATCGTAAACGTTCTGTCGGTCTTGGCATAAGTCCCGGTGCCCGTCCCGCGATGCTGCCACGCCACCGTCACATTCATTGCACGCAAATCGGCCGAAATGTCCTGGTACGCCAGCGTGGCGTAATAAGGCACACCGTCAATCGTGATCTTGAATGCACCAAGACCCGTCATGCCCGAAGGTACTGCCGGGCCGGTTGACGATGTCGCTACCGTCAGGCCCAGCGGTGACGAAAGATCGCTGACGGGGTCGAAACTGTCCGCCCCCTTGCGACCACGCCACGCCTCACAAAGCAGCAGGCCGGTACGCGCGGCGGTGACGTGCAGGTCCGCCTGCGTGCCCGCCACGTTCGCGTAGCTGTGAAGCGACGTCGCACCCAGAAAGGCAATCGCCAGTACCAACGCCGCAATGGTGACTTCCACCAGAGAAAATCCATACGCCCGACGATTACACGCCCACCGGCCAACCTCACAGGATGCTACCGTGTGTCTGTTCTTCATCATCTTACCTCCAGCCCAAGGCCGTTCGCCTCTCGCAAAGGCCTGACGCCATTTGTGCACAAATCACTTATTCACTGCTATCGGCATTCCATTAGCCCCCCTTGTCCGCCTGATACCAATACGCGATATTCCCGCTTTTTACCCGCCTTCAAGCCGCGGCCCGTCCCATAAGGTGAGCTTTCATGGGCTGCACCTGCTGATTCGATCAGGCTGCTACCATGGGGTTATCAGACCCTGCCCCCAAAGGCACCCCCAGGACGCGTGCCCGCCACCCACTCGCCTTCTTACTAGGCACTTGCGGCCACACCACCCCGTCGCTATTATGCGCTTCGCTGTGCAATATGAGGCTCTTTGGCGTTGGCACAGTCAGCTAAACGTGATATGCAATAAAGGATCACGCCATGCGCAGACTCTGTTGAACGCTTCGCGTGCGGTTTTTTTTGCCTTAACGCTGGCACCGGCCTTGTACGCGGGCGAACGCTGCCATGCCAAGCACGGCGACGACGCCAGGCTCATCATGGGCGTTTATTAATACGAATTGAAGGGGATGATTGTGGCCCTATTGTCACACGGACTGATCCAAGTTTATACAGGCCCCGGCAAGGGCAAGACCACTGCGGCCCTGGGCCTGACCTGGCGCATGCTCGGCACGGGCGGCGCCGTGTACTTCTGTCAATTCTGTAAACCGTCCTCTCTGCACACCGGCGAAGCCTCACTCGCCCACCACCTCGTCCAAACGCTTGGCGGACGTCTGCGCCTCGAGCGACTTGACGAAATCTGGGACATGCATCGCTGCGATACCGACGCCCAACAGGCAAACCGCATGCACTCCGCCATTGCCGCCAAACTGGACGAAATCATCCAGCTCGCCGCGCAGGGCCACTACGATCTCATGGTTCTCGACGAGCTGGCCTTTTGTCTGGCCAAAAACCTCGCGGATCAAGAACAGGTCCTCGCCCTCCTCGATAACCGTGGCCCACACGTCGAAATCGTTCTTACCGGGCGCGATGCCCCCTCTTGGCTCATCGACCGCGCCGACCTCGTCAGCCACATGAAAGATGTCAAACACCCCTTTGCCCAGGACATCCCCGCGCGACGCGGCATCGAATACTGAGAGGCGCTGTGCTTCCTTGCCCGCCCGTCGGAGCACGCATCCAAACCAGCCAAAGCCGCCCCAATGAGGCTACTGCGACCGCTGCCGGCCTTGCCGAGTCAAGTGGGCTGGTGTTCGCACTCGCAGATGATCCCCAAACGCTCCCCAAAAAAACGGGACCCGGGAAACAACATCCCAGGTCCCGCCTGTCTTGAGAAGTGCGGACTCATGTTGTCAAGCGTCACGCAACGCAGAGCCGGCTAAGCTGCATCGTTCAGGCGACTGCAGAACAGTTGCCGCACTGCCAGCAACGTGCCCCAGTATCACGGGCCCGCTGGGCCACCTGAGCGTCTCTTGTCGCAGATGTTTACTCAAAGCGAAAATCCAGAATCCGCAGTGGTGTGGGCTCACCCGGTTCCTTCGGTGTTTCCTGCACGATGATAGAAAGCACGCCATCTTGCTGCCAGCGGTACAGGTCTCCGAGCGCATCACTTAAGAAAGACCCCTTTTCCACATGGATTACTTGCCAGTCTGTCCATTTGGAACCGCCACTGGCAGCAGCGATCGTGCAGTTGTGGTCTATATCATGTATCCCCATGGGAATGTCAGGACTTTCCTTGGCGCCGTAGATCAGAAAAGCGTTGTCCTTATCGTCAATAAACAGCTTGGGGATAGTCCCCGACACCCACGGCAGTTCCCTGTGTTGCCATACTCCATTCTTGCTGCGCCAGTAGTGATGATAGCGGCGAGCGTCCGGCTGGCCCCAGCGCTGCACATCACCGGGGCCAGCTTCACGCTTCATTTTTGCGGTCTTAAGCGTGGCATCGGTGGTATGCCACATCACAACGTGAATCCGTCCCTGAGAGTCCACCGCCTGGGACTGCGTATTCATGAGCCCGTAGGTCCGGCTGATATCGACCACCTGGATCCCGGGCGAAGCGATGTGCGGCGGCTCGTTCAAGGTTTCACCTTGATTATTGAGCCAGGTCTTGCCCTGATCTTCGCTGTAAGCGTACATGATGTCGTGGTTGGGTCCAGCGGTACGTTCACGCCAGGTCCAGGTCACATGCAGCCTCCCCTTGGGACCGTAATTATACCCGTTGGGATAAGAACACCTGGACGAACTATGGTTGAAAGTATCCATAAAATGTCCTCGCCGTGAGTCTATTCGGCGTGTACCGCCCCATGTCCCGTTGTGCCCGTCATAGTCGACGAGTATCCGATCACCCCCCCCTGACTGGCCCACCCGGTAGCAAAACTGGAGCCCCCCGTCCGGTGTTTGCCAGAAGCGGGGATAGGTGATACGAATCGGCTTGCCTTTCTCCAGCTCCGAAGTGACGGGACCAAAGAGAGATGCATCCCACCGAATGCTTTCAGGATGGGTTGCGGCGCCTATCTGCGAAACGCGATAGTGGAGCGGACCGCCGTGGTGGTCGAAGGACATGTGTATCGTTCCGTCCTTTGGACAAACACCGATGGAAATCGTATTATGATCGTCGTTTGACTTAAAAATGTAGTCCGCGAAACGAATGCTCTCCCAATCACCTCCAGGCAGCTTCCTCCTTGCCAGAGCAAGACGGGCCTTGGCGTCATAATACCCCACATATTGATATTGCCCATGAGTTACCACCACGTCCTGCGCACAATGAACAGCGTTGATGTTGGGGCCGCCGTACAAGTCCTTGACGCACTTGAAGCCGCCGACTGAGTCCTTCATCGTCAGGGCCTTGGCGTCGACCACACTGCCACAAACCTTGGTGACTTTGAAGCCTGCCCGGCAAGGAAATGATGCCCCCATGATTAGCAGAATGAAGCAAAGCCGAATTGCTGATTGCATGTGTTACGCCTCCATAATTCGTGTCTGTTTGTTTGTAATATATTAGCTTTAATGTGCTCACGCCACTCGTCTGGATTATCCTACTCTGCACGTCACGAGGACACAAAGAATTCGTATCAACCACCGCAGCTGGCAGCCCCAATCGCCCCGTCCGCTCTTGCCCCAACAAAGTTATGCGGCGGGCCGAACCCTATCAAGGGCCGGCCCGCCACAGGCAAATCAAACTTACTGAATTGCTCTACGTAACACGCACCACAACAACATTATTGCGGCACGTCCGTAATGCAAGCCGGAACCTGCACTCAACGCAGATCGACACAAGCCGGATCGTGTGGTCGACTGCAAAACAGGTACTGCGCCGCAAACGCCGCCAGGTCCGCCATGTCGACGTCACAATCCTGGTCGAAGTCCATCGAGTGGTAACCCCAGGCGCCGCAATCGTTCTCGGCGATCTCAACCACAACGCTGCCGTTCAGCGCGTCGTTCGGGTCAGCCGAGTCACTCGCGTAACTTAACACGCCGGAATGCGGATCAGTCTCCAGATCCGAGTCATCCACAGCCCCGACAGTCACGCTCTGAGGCGTGTTCCAGTCGGCCACCGGGAAGACCAGTTGGCTAGGCGTAACGGTCAACTGCGCATCCACGCTCAGATCGACCGTCACGTCGCTCGTGGGCTCGACCATCAGCTGGAACTCAATGGTGTCCGTCGCGCCGTCTTCGCTCACTGCGGTGCTGCCGTCCGATTCCGTGACCACCCAAGGCGCGAGACGATAGCCCAGGCCACAGTAGTGTGCTTGAGCAAGGGTCCCACCCTCTCCCGACCGCGAGATGTAAAGCGCCAATTGCGAACCGGTGACCTGGCCCACCTGGGCAACATTGCCCGTCCAGTGTGGCGAGTCTGGAACGTCTTTGTGCACGTCAACGACGTCGCCGCTGGCCCAATTGTACCGCAGCAAGGGGTCCGTTTCGTTGGTGCTGGCACAAACGCCCGTGTGCCAGTCGCCGCCACCATCGTACGCATAGTAGACCGCATAGACATCATACGTGCCTTCCGGTACGTCGACCTCGGTGACGAGGGGCGTTTGGTTCGCGTTCACGGCCTGGAAGCTATACAGCACTCGCTCCGGACTCAGCCCCAGCTGGCCGGCGAAGAAGTCCGGATAGGCAGTACGCGTATACCATTGGGATGAGTTTTCCGCACCTCCCTCGATATCGGTGCACCAGTTTGCCACGCCGCTGAGCATGCGGGTGTTGCCGCCGGGCACGATGTCGTTGCCTACCTGGTCAAGATCAGCCTGATGCACGGTAACATCGCCCCAGCTCGCCGTGTTAACGGTATACGTGTGGGGTACGTACTCAG
>CAYNXW010000178.1:0-6118 GCA_964401265.1 uncultured Pirellulales bacterium
ATATAGCCCAGGGCAACGCCCTGGGTAAAAAGCCGAACCATTTTCTAAGCCCTGAAAGGGCGGCATAAACATTCGTTTGCGTCTAGCCTGCATTGCTCATGAGTTCTTGCCGACAGAGCCACAATCTCTTCACAGAGACAAAGCCACAAGCTGCGTAAGAGTTCACGCTTTAGCGTGCAAAATGCAACAGAACACACCAAAGAGACCCCTGAAGAACGAAACCCCATAAGGAATGCGTCCTGCAAACGCTACCCTGATCGCGGTCTGGGCCTCGCGTCCGGCGCGATTATGCCGGCTGATCGTGCAGAATGCCCATGTCAAAATAGGTGGTTCAGGTGAGCCGGGCGCGTGCGCACTCCGGAAAATCACCCCTCAAATACACCCCAACAACGCCCAAAACTGACCCAAAAACGGCCCAATTTCTGCCCAAAACGGTCCAACTTCTGCCAACTTCTTCCCTCTTCTTGACGGTCGCTGACCAAATCGCGCACGCTATAACCGTTACAAATTACCCAACTTAACACCACCCTTCTCACTTCCTCCACCACGATCGCGCAGGCTACCCCCATTTTTCGCCCAAAAACAGCACCCCCTGGTGCGCACTTCTGTCAGCGCCCCTGTAAAGGCCTCTACATTGGCCAACCTGACCCCACCCTCACCCCGCCGCCCCCCTCCAACTCCCCACCCCTGCCTCTTCATTCATAAATCATAACTCACCGCTTCCCCAGCTCCCCGGTAAAGGGGCTAAGAAGGGTGGTTTCCCCAAAAAAAATGGCCAGGTGGACCGTCAAGTCCACCCGGCCAACTGCCCGGGACTGGATTCGAACCAGCACAAGATTGCTCTTACTAGCCCCTCAAGCTAGCGCGTCTGCCAATTCCGCCACCCGGGCGCCGCTGCCGGTGCTTACCTGCCACCTGCAGCATCTATTCAGCTTAGGGACGGGGCCCCCAGCTGTCAAGACAAGGGTATCAATTTTGGTCTGTTCACCTGCCCGTCAGATCTTGCCGATGACCAGACAGGCGTTGTGTCCCCCGAAGCCGAAGGAGTTGCTCATCGCGTAGCGAATCTTCCGTTCACGCGGCTGCAACGGCGTATAATCGAGGTCACACTGTTCGTCAGGGTTCTCCAGATTGATCGTCGGCGGCACCACGCCATGCTGCATCGCCAGCGCACATGCAATCAGCTCCACCCCGCCGCTAGCGCCGAGCAGGTGGCCCAGATGGCTCTTGGTGCTGCTGATCGACACCTTCTTGGCTGCGTCCTTGAAGACCGCCTTGATGGCGTTGGTTTCACTGATGTCGTTAAGCATCGTGCTTGTACCATGAGCATTGATGTAGTCTATCTGGTCGGGATTCAAGCCCGCCCGGTCAAGCGCTGTGCTCATGGCGATACGCGAGCCTTTGCCGGTCGGCTCGGGCTGGGTGATGTGCGTGCCGTCACAGGTCGCCCCACAGCCGATCAATTCCGCGTAGATACGGGCTCCTCTTTTCTTGGCGTGCTCGTATTCTTCAAGCACGAGGATGCCCGCCCCTTCGCTAAGCACAAAACCTTCACGGTCACGGTCGAAAGGTCGCGAAGCACGTTGCGGCTCGTCATTACGCCGGCTCAGGGCCTTGAGGGCACAGAAGCTGGCCAGGCCAAGTTGGGTAAGGGCCGCCTCGCTGCCGCCTGTAATCATGGCGTCTGCCTGTCCGACGGAGATTTCCCGGTAGGCATCGGCGATGGCATGGCCGGCACTGGCGCAAGCTGTCACCACCGAGGTATTGAGGCCTCGCAGGTGATAGTAGATGGAAATGTTGGCGCTGGCGGCATTGACCATGAGCTTGGGCACACAGAATGGGCTTACTCGATCAGGGCCACGCGAGAGCAGCTTTGTGTGCTCCTTTTCGATTTCGCTAAGACCGCCAATGCCCGAGCCGATAGTGACGCCGGTTCGGTCACGGTCGATCTTTTCCATGTCGAGGCCGCTGTCCTTGACGGCATCAATGGCTGAATGCAGCGCAAAGAGGGCAAAACGGTCGATGCGTCTAGCTTCGCGTTTGTCCACATAGCGGTTGCAGTCGAAGTCTACGACCTCGCCGCCGATCCGCACCGGATAGGCGGATGGGTCGAAGCTTTCGATCTTTTTGACACCACTTTTGCCCGCGCAGACATTCTGCCAGAAGCTATCGAGTTCTTCCCCGAGAGCCGTCACGAGCCCCATGCCGGTTATGACCACCCGTCGATCTGTCATTGTGCACCTATTCGCTGGACTCGGCTTTTTGGCCGCCCCCCTTGGCGACGTGCTCTTCGATGAAGCCGATGGCTTGGCCAACTGTTTGGATTTTTTCTGCCTGTTCGTCGGGGATGCTCATGTCGAATTCGTCTTCAAATTCCATGACGAGTTCCACCGTGTCCAGACTGTCGGCGTTGAGGTCGTTGACGAATGAGGTTTCACGCGTGATTTCAGCTTGGTCGACGCCGAGTTGCTCGGCGACGATAGCCTTGACTTTGCTTTCGATATCTTCGGCCACTACGATACCTCCTTGCGGTATTTTTGCTTGACGCATGTGGGATCAGCCCACTGCTAGTCCAAAGCCCGCTCACTTGGCCACTATGCGGGCGTTACGCTTAAGTCGCGGTAATATAGCCGCTTAATTGAATCCTTGCAAGCCTATTTGTGCACACGTCCTATTGCAACGGTGCAAGCTCTAACTATTTATGAGTAAGGTACTTAGTGTGCCAGAGTTTGTTGGTCCCTGGCGTTGGTACTTTGAGCCGGAAAAAACAATGCGTTTTTTTCCATGTTGGTTACGCCGCAGGGCTTGGCTCCGACGGTCAGTCGGGAGGTAGCGTGGCTTCGGCGTGTACCCTTTGATATCACATGGCCATGCCGCCGTCCACGCAAATTACCTGTCCGGTCACATAGCCTGCCTCGTCGGAGGCCAGGAAGGCCACGGTGGCGGCGACGTCCTCGGCCTGGCCGAGGCGGTTCATCGGGATGACCTGTTTGGCGCCGTCCTTGACCCGCTCGGGCAGTACGTCTGTCATGGCTGTGACGATAAAGCCCGGGGCCACGCAGTTGGCGGTGACGTTGCGTTTGGCCAGTTCTCGTCCAATGGTCTTGGCCATTCCGATGAGGCCGGCCTTGCTGGCGGCGTAGTTTGTCTGTCCCGCGTTGCCCATGACGCCGGCGACGCTGGCGATATTGATGATGCGGCCCCAGCGATTGCGCATCATGGACTTGGCAGCGGCGCGTGCGGCGACAAAGGCCGCCTTGAGGTTGATGGCGATGACCTTGTCGAAGTCGTCATCGGTCATTGTCAGGAGCAGGCCGTCGCGTGTGATGCCTGCATTGTTGACCAGGATACCGATGCCACCGCACTGATCGGCGAGCTGCTCGAGTTGGTTGGTCAGCTCAGTCGAATCGGTGATATCGAGCTTGAGGGTCATGAGGTCTTGCCCGTCGTGTCCGGCTTGTTTGACGACGGTGGCCAGCTCTGCCAGTTGGGTTTCGTCAATGTCCAATGCGGCCACGCGTCGGCCTTGTTTGAGCAGGGCCATGACTATGGCTCGGCCAATTCCGCGTGCTCCACCAGTTACCACTGCCAATCGTTTGTCTGCCATCTCGATGCACTCCTAATGCTCTGGTCTTGTCAGTTGCCCAGCGGCGCCACCGCTTGGCACTGTCCGGGCCGCGCCCTGGCTTTCCGGAGCGACTCCTGTCAAGAGCCTAGCATAATCCGGGCGGCGACACAAAGGGCTTTGCGGTCTCATTTTTTTGTTATGGTCCAGGGGCGTCCTGTTGCCTGGCGGGACTCCTTTTGGGGCACCGTTTCGGTTTCAGATGTTTCACCCTAAGCGTTTACAGTCACAATTTGTGGGCGTAGTTTGCGGGCTCGGCCGGTCTTTTTGACCAGTCCGGTCAGGACACGGCCGGGTCCGATTTCCACAAAGCGTTCGAAACCTTCGTCGAAGAGTCGGTCAATTGTCTGCTGCCAGCGGACCGGCTGGGTCAGTTGCTTGAGCAGTTTTTCGCTTACCTGGTCTGCGCCTTCGTAAGGCGTAGCGTCCACATTGGCATAGACGGGTGTTTGGGGGTCTTGGAAGCGGCACTGAGCCAATGCCTGAGCCAGTTTTTCTGCTGCCGGGGCCATCATTTTCGAATGAAAGGCTCCGCTGACCGCCAAGGGGATGGCTCGGCTGGCGCCAAACTCTTCGGCCAGCGTCGCTGCGCGCTCGCACGCCGGCCGCGTTCCACTGAGGACAATCTGGCCGGGGCAGTTGTAGTTTACCGGACAAAGCAGTGGTTCAGAGACGCCCTGCTGCTCAAGCTCCTCTAACACCTTGTCGCACAATTCTTTAATCGCATCTTCCGCCAGGCCTAGAACTGAAACCATTGTACCGTCGCTCGCCTCGGCAGCGGCCTGCATGCTTTCGCCGCGTAATTGTACCAGGCGCAGCCCATCGGCAAAACTCATCGCGCCGGCGGCGTGCAAGGCGGTATATTCTCCCAAGCTCAAGCCCGCACAGGCGTCGGGTTCGACGCCCTCGAGCTCCGGCTGGATCTGGCCGGCACGTAAGGCGGTCAGGCAGGCGACGCTGGTTACAAAGATTGCCGGCTGCGATACGGCGGTGGTGTCGAGTTTTTCTTGTGGTCCGTCAAAGCAGATGCTCGTCAGGTCGTACCCGACGATTTCGTTGGCCTGGCGATAGATCGCCGCCACCTGTTCGCTTTGCTGGGCCAATGCCTTGCCCATTGCCACATGTTGCGCTCCCTGGCCGGGAAACATGAACAGTGTCTTCACGGTGATTTTTCCTTTTACCCCCTGTCGTCAGTCTGCCAGGCGTGTGCGTCGCCTCTGATGAGCGTTTTTCCGCAGCTTAGAGGCGAATCAGATTAACCGCCCAGGTCAGGCCCGCCCCAAACGCCACGAGGATGATCAAGTCGCCTTGCTTGGCCCGGCCGCGTTGGATGGCTTCGTCCAAGGCGATGCCGATCGACGCGGAGGACGTATTGCCGTAGCGGTCGATATTCACGTACATTTTTTCTTCGGGCAGTCGCAGTCGTTTGATCACCGACTCAATGATGCGTGCGTTCATCTGATGCGGCACGATCAGTGCGATGTCGTCGGTCGAGATGCCTTGGTGGCGGTAGGCCTCCTCGATCATTTCGACGATACGGCGCACCGCCAACTGGTATGTTTCTCGGCCCCGCACTTCCATATAGATGTCTGCTTCGTCTTCGAGGGCCCGGCCGACGGGGTGGCGGCTTCCGTAGGCCCGACAAGAGAGGGTTCGCCAGCCGCTTCCGTCGGCGTGGAGGCTGCTGTAGAGCAGGCCGCGGTCGGTATTGCTTTCGCCTCGCAATACCATCGCCCCGGCCCCGTCGCCAAAGAGGATGCAACTGGCGCGGTCTTGGTAGTTGGTAATCGTCGAGAGTGTTTCTGCGCCCAGAACCAGGGCGTTGTTGACCTGGCCTGTTTCGATCATAGAGGCGGCCGTTGCGACCGCATAGGTCAGTCCGCTACAAGCAGCTGCCAGGTCGAAGGCGCAGCAGCCGGTCGCCTCCAAGCCGTGCTGGATAAAGCACGCAGTGGAGGGGAAGACCATTTCTGGTGTTATTGTGGCGCAGATAATCAGGTCCAACTGGTCGCCGGTGATTCCAGCTTGCTCGAGGGCGCGGCGGGAGGCCTGCAGCGCCAGGGTCGCCGTTGATTCTCCGTTGCTGATGATTCGTCGTTCCTTGATTCCGGTGCGTGTTGTTATCCATTCATCGGATGTGTCCACCATTTTTTCCAGGTCTGCGTTGCTCAGTACCCGTTCGGGGACGGCGCTGCCGGTGCCGGCGATAACGGCCCGGCGATCTGCTTGCTCCAAAACACGTGTGTTCAAAGTCTGGACACCTCATTTTTTCTTCAAGAAGTCTCGTACGCGGTCTGCTACCGCGTTTATTTTGCTTGCCCTGCTCAGGCCGGTGGGCGGTTTTTGACCGACGCAAGCCCAAGGCTGTCTTTTGCCAAAAAGGTGGCTATCCGCTGGCCCCGTTAGTTTTGCCTGAAGCCCGATGCGCCACGGGTGAGACTTGTTGCTCGCCCAGTTCCGCGTCCCCCACTAGCGAAAGCTGCTGGTGCCTTG
>CAYNXW010000179.1:0-6090 GCA_964401265.1 uncultured Pirellulales bacterium
AGAGCATAGGGCGTAAACAGGCCTGACACCTCGGCGGAGGAGAGAGGCTGATTGTAGAATCGCACATCGTCGATATCGCCAACGAAAGACTGTCCCAGATAGAGGTCGGTGCCGTTGTTGCCAATGTCGGCCACGGGGGCCAGCTGGGTCAGGCCGCTGTAGGCACCTTGGGCCAAGAGAGTGCCGTTGAGGTGTAGGGCGCACTGGCCATTCTTCCAGGTAAGCACGATATGATGCCAGAAGGATAGTGCCAGAGGTTGGCTGTCACCGCACGTCATGTGCGCGTCCCCCATGCCCACCGTAAGACAGCCATTATCGAGGTAAAGCTGGACACGGTTTCCCCATAGTCCTGTGGTATGTCCCAGCAGATAATGATGGCCTGAGTCGATAGCGGTCGGTCTTGCCCAGAGGGAAACCGATCCCGCCTGTGCGTTGAGCCCGGTGGTGGGAACTCTCAGGGCGTCATCAGCGTTGGCAAAGCGTAAAGCGTTGTCAAAAAGACCGACGGTCCATGTGGGGGCCCCGAGGAGCACCGCGTTATTGTCTGGTGAACAGAAATCGGCAGCCACGTCGCCACCCATCTCGTCAAGCGGCCAATAGCTCGTCAGTTGGGGCATGCCGCCCGAGAGGCTGTTGATCTGCTCAACGTGAAGGGCCTGATTGTAGAAGCGGACGTCATCGATAACGCCATGCCAACCGTAGAAACGCGAGGAGGCTTCGCCGATGTTGCCAATGTCGGCGGAGTAATTGAACTCTTCAAAGCCGACAAAACTGCCGGACGCGCGTTCGATACCGTTGACATAGACGGCGTAGTCGGGGCCATCCCACGTCAAAGCGACATGACTCCACTGCTGCACCGGCAAGGCACAGATATCGGTAACGGTGGTATGCGATTTACCCAACCCGAGTGCCAGTTTTCCGCTGATGGTATACAGTTGGATACGATTTTTCCAGTTGGCGGCCGTGTGCCCGAACAGGAAGTGCTGCACGTCGGGATAACCATCAGGGTAGGCCCACAGGGCAATCGTACCGGCGTTAATGTCGAGACTGCGCATACGCACCATTGCGGCGGCTTGTTCATTATCAAAGGCGATGGCGTTGCCTCTGTAACCGCTGGTGCGGGTGACGCCGTTGAGGAGCAGGCCGGTATTGTAGGCCCCCGAACTGTCATAGATGAAGACGCCCGATTCTTCCTCGAACTCCCAGTGGCCAACCAGGGCCTCTTCGGCCACAGGATCCTCCTGGGGCTCAGAGGGCAGACTCTCGGGCGTGAAGTGAGCGGTCACGGTCATATCTGACTCGATGACACACTCGACAGGGTCGGTGCTGCCGGAGATGCTGCCGCTCCAATAGGAAAAGACATAGCCCGTTGCAGGCTGGGCGTCCAGAGTAACCGTCTCGCCTGCCAGGTAAGACGCCTTCGCGGGCGAGACCGCGATGTCACCGTCCTGGGCCAACAGCACGAGCGAGTAGGTCGGCACAGGCTGGCTCTGTCCGTCGTATTCAAACGAACCGATATCGACATACTGGGACCCGTTGCTATCGCCGTCCACGGTACGGTCGCTGCCGTCATAGTCCGCTTCACCGGTATCATAGGGGTCATAAAGCCCGTCGTACCCCCCCGCAGGTCCGCCCGCGTCGACCTGTGGGCTTTGCTCGTTGAGGGCGCGGAAGTCGCGAATTGACGCATCTACGAAGGTGGGCGTGGCCGTGGTCGAATGGACTTCGTATCCGCGGCTTTTCATCTGAGCAACGGTATAGACGCTTCCGAAGAGGCGGTAGGTCGCAGCGGGGGGAATCAGATTGTAGTCGGCGACCAGGTCCTGGGTAACGCCGGCGTGCCAGGGGTCTTCGGCGAGCAAGCGGTTGCTTGGCGTGACATTGCCGTAGAAGAGGTTGTTCTTGACGACGGGATTGACGTTGGGGGTATTGTTGGCGCTGTACAACTCCATAAGGGTGCGTCCCTCGCCGGAGAGCGAACAGTTGGCCACAATGTTGTTGACGAATCGCCCCTTGTAAGATGACTGGAAGAGAATAACGTACCAGAGGCCGTTAACGTTGCTGATAAGATTATTCTTGGCGACGACGTTTTCCGACTCGTATCGGCCGCGGGCGGAGTTGTCAGTACCGCCGCCGATGGTAATGGCGCCGAAACCGGCCATCGGGATATCGTGAATGTAGTTGGCCTCGACGACAACATTAATCGCGGAATTTTTGATCATAATGCCGCTGGCTTCGGAATAGAACTGGTTGGGCAGGTAGCCCCGGTTGGCCACGCCGTTGTGGATGTCGTTGCCATAGAGGACCCAATCGTCGCCACCGGTCACGTCGATGCCCGTCTCGCCGAAGTTAAATATCTCGCAATCCTGGATCAAGCCGTACTGGGCGTTCCAAAGGTCCAACCCCGAGAGGTCTCCGATGACCTTGACGCCATCGCCGAAGGTATTAGAGATCTTGCACTCAATGATCTCGATGTGATTGGTGCCAATATAGACAGGATAGTAGCCGCCCTGAATACTCAGGTTTTTCAAGGTGATGTAGTCTCGCCCCGAATTGGCACTCAGAGTGATTGTGCTTGGGGAGTAATTACCATTGGTGAACTCGGCGACTTCCATCGCATGGCCGCTGGGAGCGCTGTCGTCAGTAGTGCGAACGTAAAGCCGGCCAACACCGTCTTCCGAAATGTTGCGGGCCCACTGGCCTTTGCCGGTGATGCTGGACTGATATCCGGACGAGGCGACGGACGTTGCCAGTTTTAGCGGGACGCCATCCTGCGAGCAGTTCGGGATATTATAGATACTACTGGGGTCATTAAGGGGGGCGGACCAGACACTGGAACCTTCGTAGGTCCAGTTTGTAACGACACGCATACTCGTAATGACGGCCGTCTCGCCGGGATAGCCGGCGATGGTGACGCGACTATTCGCCGTGGCGTTTGTCGGCAAGTCGGACCCCAACCCTTCGGTCACGCGGTAGGTACCCTCCCGAAAATAGACGGTGTCGCCAGCCGAGAGAGAACGAAAGGCCTTGCCGGCTGTCCGCCAGGGACTACTGATCGATCCAGGGTTGCCATCACTGCCGCCCGGCGCTACATAATAGGTGCCAGCCTCCGCCGGCGTAATGGCAAGACAAGCCGTAACGACGAGGGTGAACACGACGGCCTGCGCCGCCCGCCTAGACAGATTCCTCCAGCTTCGCATACAATTAAACTCCATTCTCCCGTCCTAGTGTGTGGACCCCGTCATTATACAGGGTTTTTGGCAAACATGGTAGGTTCGTTCCTGCGGTTGGTTGTACTTTCCACTCCCCCAGCGGTTACATGTCGTAAAGTACAAAAGGGATTCTAGTTGGGCTGGGGGCCCATTGCAAGGACCTTTTTTTACAAATGTGGACCTACCAACAGCTTGAAATATAGACTTTGGGGCTATACGGAACGCCCCCTGAGCACCCCATTTGCCGCGGTCTCGACTTGGTCCGTCCTGGCCGCCCAGAAAGCAGCGACGACCACCCCTCGCGTAAACACTTGTCTTGCTGGACGTTACCGCCAGCGACGAATTCGAGGCCCTCTCCGCCCGTCGCCTCAAGGGCCCCGGCAGGCCCGGATGCCCCTTTGACTGGCCCCCCAACCAACAGAGCCACATACTGCAAAAAAAAAGCCCCGTGGTCACTGCAAAACACCATGGTCAAGGTTGGGCTGAAAACAGGGTTGGCCAAAAAAAGTGGGCAAGGCCGCATGGGCCCAACCGCCAAGGGAGAAATCTTAACGGTTTACCTGTGCGAAACGCACCGTCGATCACGACAGCCAGGCGGGGCCGCCCCGATGGGCAGACCGCCGGCGTCTAGCGTGTCGGCGACAAACACACAGAACCCGACTCTCCCGATCTCCAATGCCGCCCTTATCGCCAGCCATGCCACCTCGACCTCGCCCATCCGGCGGCGTGGTCTCAGGCCTTGACATGACGCCGCGGACTTCTTTGCGTACCGCGGCTCTCCTGAACTTGCCGACACAGAGGGCGTACCTGTTAACCCCCTGGCCTACGAAACACGGCGTCAGCCTCACAGGGAATGCACAGAAAGCGGCTACGTCACCCGGACCAACCGGTCGACCTACTCCCATAAACGGGCTAACCACAGTCCTTCAGTGCCGCCTCGACTGTTGTCAACTTATCGAACTCGCAGAGGCTGTGCAACGCCGTGCTCTCCACGGACATCCCCATTTCCGCTAATGCGGCAATCGGGTTCAAGCCGCCCGCCACGATGACGCCCACCCGACCGGCGCTCACCGGTATGTCCAAGACCGGCCGATTGGGCTTACCGACCATCAACACCCCCCCCAACCCCATACGGTCCAACTTTTTGACCACGGCCTGCGCCGCCGGCAGCGACACTGTCGGTATCTCTCGGAAGCTCGCACCGATGACCCCCGTGCCGGTGCGCGCCGCGCCGCGGACGTCCGTCATTTTACCCCGAATGAAGACCACCAGCGGGTCCAGTGTCGAACCATCGTAGTGAATGATGTGACGGAAACGCACCGGGGTGCCATCCCTTAGCTCAAGTAAGCCCCCAAAACGAGATGTCATCGCAATCCCATACCGCAGCAGCGCCCCGTTCAAGGTGACACTGCAGACCGTGTTGACCGCCACCTGCCCCTCCGGCACCACCGTCTGAGCCAGGCGTTGCCCCGCCCTGACCACCATCAGCCGCTGGCCCGTGCCCAACCCCGCCCGCATCACCATCCCCAACGTCCCGAGAGAATCCCCCAACGAGCGGTCCTGGGCCACCAGCGACGCGTTCACAATAATAGACCCAGCCTGTCTACCAGGATCAAATGTCATCTTGTACGCCAGTTCATCCACCCGTGAGGCCACAAACCCCACCCGGTCAATGGCGATACCCAACTCCAACTCCTTGCGGCCCCTATCGGTCAGACAACGCCCGCGACGGCCCAGATTCTCCGTCAGGCCGGCCACATCCGTCTGCGCCAGGTAGTTGCGCACCATGCGATCCCGCAGATCCAGCCCCCACTCGGCCAGGTGGCGACTGATGGCCGACGATCCCAGCGCCGGGCCGTACTGATTGATCACACGCAAAATCGCCATCGTTTTCCGCTGCACATCCAGATCCACAGCCATCATTTTGCTCCATCCGCCCCCCAGGCCCAAAAACCGCCATTTGCCAACGGTCAACCGGTATAGTCTGCCGCTTGCCCCCTCTCTTTGCAAGGAAAAACCGGCAGCATTGCCGGATACACCTCGGCCCCCAGCCTCTCTAGCCGCCCCCGGAGCGGGACACACAATAGCCACACTTGAGCCACAGGCAGCGCATTACGTACGCAGAAAAACCGATTGACCCCTTGAAACAGAGCTGTCTTCGTGCTAAAAATCAAATGGATTAACGGCACTGGATTGCCACCCCTCCCACAGAGGCTCCAGGCCCTCTCGACGACGTAAGGGCCCCGAAATACGAACAAGAGGAGATTCGTTCCATGGCTACCAACCGCCCCGGCGGCACCGACGTGAACCTGACCCAGAACCGCTCGCGTGATGTCGCCCCCCAGTCCGGGCTCTGCTCGCGCTGCGTCGACGGCTGCCGCGGAAACTGCGAAGTCTTCAAGAGTGCCTTCCGCAGCCGCGAAGTCATCTACCCCGAGCCCTTCGGCGAAATCACGGCCGGCTCCGACAAGCAATACCCTATCGACTACTCCCATCTGAACATCCTCGGCTACGCCTTTGGCGCCGATGGCCTGCCCCAGGGCACCCCGGCAGACCCGGACCACGCCACCTTCTGCGCCGTCGATACCGAAACCTCCTTCGGCAACCGGGACAAGGTGCGCATGAAGGTCCCGATCTTCACCGGCGCCCTGGGCTCCACCTACGTCGCCAAGACCAACTGGGAGCACTTCGCCGCCGGCGCCGCCATCAGTGGCGTTTCCCTCGTCTGCGGTGAAAACGTCTGCGGCATCGACCCCAAACTCGAACTCAACAAGCAAGGCCGAATCGTCGAGGCTCCCGATATGCGCCGACGCGTGGAAACCTATCGCTCATGGAGACTCGAAGACTACGGCGACATTCTCATCCAGATGAACGTCGA
>CAYNXW010000180.1:0-6084 GCA_964401265.1 uncultured Pirellulales bacterium
CAAGACCCCAAGACCCTCATACGCGACCTGGCTTGGCCCGATACCCAACCCAGACCAAAAAGAACGCCAGAAGGCGAAAACCCGTGAAAAATGCCGCCTAAAGGTCAGATTCGCTGCCAACGGTAGGCAGCTCTCGTGGGCGTCGGCGCACCGGCCGGCGGGCAAAAGCGGCCTCGATCCGGCGGGCCACATCCGTTGGGGTAGCCGACTCCCGGACAACCCCACGCTGATCTACCCCCGCAGGCCCTCGCACCGTGGAAACGCCCACAACACGTGCCGGGACACCGACGACCGTCGCCTGAGCAGCCACATCTTCCAGCACAACCGCCCCGGCGCCCACCGTGGCACCTTCGCCGATCGTGATGTTTTGAATGACGGTCGCGCCAATGCCGACAAAAGCGCCTCGCTGGACCGTTACATGACCCGCCAGCCGCACCCCCGGACAAATATGAGCTGTGTTTTCGATCCGCGATTCGTGTTCCACAATCGAGCCCGTGTTCAGAATGACCGAATCACCAATGCGCGCGTGGGCGCAAACATGAGCGCCGGCCGCTATCACCACGTTTCTCCCAATATGTGCCGTCCCCGCCAGGCTCGCATGCGGGTGGATTGCACACACCAGGTTGAGCCCCGCCTTTTCCAGGCGTTGGGCATACTCCCCACGGATAGCGTTATCCCCTATCGCTACGATTGCCCCCGTGATACCCTCCGGGATCAACTTGTCCGCGTGCGACAAATCACCCAAAACGGGCAGCCCATCCACAATCTGCCCCGTCAACGCCCTGTTGGCGTCCAAAAAACCAGCCGCCTGGAACTGGTGACTGTTCGTGATTATGTCCAGCACGACGCGACCGTGCCCGCCCGCTCCGACGATGACTACATTCATGGCCTCTGCTCCTTAACCTCGGCCCCGTAAATTCATGTTGGTTTCTACAAGCCACGGCCGATAATACCTTTGATTTCGTATCGGATAACGCCGGCCAGGTCCTTGAGGTTAATGCGTTTATAGCCCGGTTGACCCTCGGAAGGCTTACCAGGAGCCATTGTGACGGACAAAAAAAAACACAGGCAGATAACGGTGGTAACAGGCACCCGAGCCGACTACGGGCTGCTCAAGCCCGTTCTCGCTGCCATACAGGGACAAGACCAGCTCGACTTGGCCGTTGTCGTCACCGGCATGCACCTCCTGCGACGCTTTGGCTATACCCTGCGCGAGGTCCTCGCCGACGGTTGGCCCATGGGCGGACGCGTCAAGCTGCAGACCGAGGCTGACGACACCCTCGCACAGAGCCAAGGCCTCGGCCGGGCGATCACTGCCCTGACCAACCGCTTTGCCTCGCTGAACACCGACATCGTCCTGGTCCTCGGCGACCGTATCGAGGCATTTGCCGCCGCCGCCGCCGCTACCGCCAGCCAATTGGTCTTGGCCCATATCCACGGTGGCGAAGCCGCCCAAGGCGTACAGGACGATGCCTACCGCCACGCCATCAGCAAACTGGCCCACCTCCATTGTGTCGCATCGACCGGCGCCAAACGCCGCCTGATCCGTATGGGAGAGGCCCCATGGCGCGTCTACCGTACCGGCTCGCCCGGGCTCGACAACCTTGTGAATCTCGCATCCTGTGACATCGGCACGCTCTGCCAATGGACCGGATTTGACGTACGCGACCCCTTTGTCATGGTCCTCCAGCACCCCGCCGGCGGCTCCCCTCGGCAGGAACGCCAGTGGATGGAGCAAACCCTCCGCGGCTGTGGGCGAGCGGGCCTCAAAGTGGTCGTCCTGGGCTCTAACAGCGACACCGGTTTTTCCGGCATCGCCCAGGCGACCGAGCAGCTCTGTACGCAACGTCACTGGCCTACCTTGGTCCACGTGCCCCGAGAGGTCTACCTCGGGCTCCTCCGCCATGCCGTCGCTTTGGTGGGCAACAGCTCCAGCGGAATCATCGAAGCCGGCTACCTGGGCGTCGACGTCATCAACGTGGGCCCACGCCAGAACGGCCGAGAGCGCGGCAGAAACGTAATTGACGTCCCTTACGGCTGTAAGCCTGTCGCCGAAGCACTCCAGCAGCTTGTAAAACGAGCGGCCCACACCAAGGCAAAGCCCCGTCGCTCACGATGCAAGATCTACGGGGATGGGGCCGCTAGCGCCCGAATAGCCACGATATTGGCACAGACGCTTCTGGATCAACGACTGCGACACAAACAGACTTTCCATTAGCTGAATAGCGTCGCCTTGCGTAAAGCCTTGCAGCGTAAGCCTTTGCAGAAGGCTAGGGGTTCCCCCCAAGGCCGGCGGGCAGGAACGCAAACGTCAAAAACCACAAGACGTGTTCAAAAAAATCAGCCAAAACGTGAAAAAGATCACGATTTGTCTTGAGCTCTCACCAGATTGTTCTTACTATTTGTGTCAGGATGGTCGGCCTGTTGGAGGTTTGGCCATGGCCTACCGGGGTGGTAATTCAGGGTAAGTGTTTGGGTTGCACTACTTTAAGGAGAACTTGATGGCGAGAATTCTGGTGATCGACGACGATCCTGATGTGGTCGATGCCTGTCGGCTGGTGCTCGAGGGCGCTGGACATGAGGCGACCGGGGCGCACAGTGTGGACGAAGGCATGGCCGCTATCGACAAGCTCAAGCCTGATCTCTTGATCTTGGATGTCATGATGGACCAACCCGATGACGGTATCAAAATGGCACAGGAACTGCGAGGACGCAGTCTGGACCTGCCCATCATCATGATGACCAGCGTCGGCAAGGCCTGCGGTATGGCCTTTGGCAAGGATGACGAGATGGTCCCGGTCAACGTGTTCCTGGAAAAACCGGTTGAGCCCGCTGCCTTGGTCGCCAAGGTCAACGAGTTGCTCTAGTCTTTTGGCGGCGCCGTCACCATAACAGCGCCATTGCAGCAAGCCTGCCCATAAGGGCCAGCAGTGCGAAGGAGTGATAAAAGCGATGCTAGTAACGGATCGAGACCGAATGATCGAGGATATAGCGTCATGGGCCGAAACCTACGGAAACGCCCGCAGCGCTCTGATTCCGATCCTACAGAATATTCAGAAAAAGTATTGTCGCATTAGCGACTTTGCCATGCAGCAGGTAGCCGATCTGCTCGAAATTCACCCCGTAGAGGTGTATGGCGTCGTGTCCTTTTACAGCTTCCTCAGCGAAAAACCGCACGGCCGCTTCGTCATTCGTCTATGTCGCACCATTTCCTGCGATATGGCCGGCAAAGACGCCGTGGCGCAGCAGCTGGAAAACGACTTGGGCATTCGCTTCGGCCAGACGACACCCGACGAAATGTTCACCCTCGAGTGGGCCAACTGCCTCGGCCTCTGCGAGCAGGGACCGGCCATGCTCGTCAACGACCAGGCCTTCACCAGGGTCACCCCCGAAAAGGTTGCCGACATCATCGAAGGGTGTCGCCGTCAGTTAAGCGTCTTTGCCAGTCAACGAAAGGAGGAGCACGTAGTATGATTAGCAGTACACAAGCTCCATTAACGTTCAGTTCTGTTGAGGCAAATGCCGGCCTCAAGGTCGCCTTGGGCCAAAAACGCGCCGATATCCTCGAAACCCTCAGACGCTCCGGCGTTCGCGGCCGCGGTGGGGCAGGCTTCCCCGTCGCCGTCAAATGGAATCTTGCTGCCGCCGCCCAGAGCGAGCGAAAGTTCGTCGTCTGCAACGCCGACGAAGGTGAGCCCGGCACCTTTAAGGACCGTGTCCTGCTCTCCGACTACGCCGACCTCGTCGTCGAAGGCATGACCATTGCCGCCCGCGCCATCGGCGCCAAAAAGGGCATCCTCTACCTCAGGGCCGAATACACCTACCTCGTCAGCCACATCGAGGCCGTCCTCGAAAGACGACGCAAGGAATCCCTCCTCGGACAGGCCGTCATGGGACAAAACGGGTTCGATTTCGACATCGAGATTCGCATGGGCGCCGGCGCCTACATCTGCGGTGAAGAAACGGCCCTCATCGAATCCCTCGAAGGAAACCGTGGCGAACCCAGAAATCGCCCCCCCTTCCCTGTCGATACCGGCTTCTTCGGACAGCCCACCGTCGTCAACAACGTCGAAACCCTCGCCTGGATCACCACGATCTTTGCCAAGGGAGCCGATTGGTTCAAGGGCATCGGGACCGAAAAATCCACCGGACCGAAAATCTTCAGCGTCTCCGGTGACTGCGAACGCGCCGGCGTCTACGAGCTGCCCATGGGCATCACCGTCGAGGCTCTCCTCAAAGAGGTCGGTGGCGAAAACGCCAAGGCCGTCCAGATTGGCGGCGCCTCCGGACATTGCATCCCCGCCTCCGAGTTCAATCGCGCCATTGCCTACGAGGATGTGGCCACCGGCGGGTCGATCATCGTCTTCGGCCCCGAACGCGACATGCTCCAAGTGGCCCACAACTTCCTCGAGTTCTTCGTGGACGAATCCTGCGGACAGTGCACGCCGTGCCGCGAAGGCAACGCCAAGTTGCTCGAAGGCGTCGAGATGCTACAGGCCGGCGAGTGTTCCAGCCGCTATCTCAGAGAACTCTGCCAGCTGGGCGAAACCATGCAACTGGCTTCCAAGTGCGGCTTAGGCCAGTCCAGTCCCAACGCGTTTTTGTCGATCGTGAAACATTTTTCACATGAGATCATGAGCCATAAAAGAGCAAACTAAGTCAGGCGACGCTTTGCAAGTATACAGGAGCGACGGATGTCTCAGATAACGAACCAGGAAACGACGCGCGCCCCGAAAAGTCAGCGGGCACAGTCGATTAAAGAAACGGCCGATGCCAGCAGTATCGGCTCCATGGTAACCGTCAACATCGACGACCAGGATATCAAGGTGCCTTTCGGCATGACCATCCTCGAGGCCGCAGGCCAGTTGGGTATTCACATCCCCACCCTCTGTTATCACGAGGACCTCTGCGTGGCTGGCGTCTGCAGAATCTGCGTCGTCGAAGTCGAAGGCCAACGTACCCTACAGGCCTCGTGTGCCTATCCCATCACAGCACCCATTAAGGTCCACACCCATTCTGCTAAAGTCCGGCGAGCCCGCCGGCACATTCTCGACCTGCTGCTCTCCAAACACTACGGTGAGTGCTATGCCTGTTTTCGCAACAACAATTGCGAATTGCAGAGTCTGGCCAAAGAGTACGGCGTCGACTTCTTCCGCTTCGGCCATCCCGAAAAACCCCTCGTCGACGTCGACCGTTCCAGCTACTCCGTCGTACGCGACATGAACAAGTGCGTCCTCTGCCGCCGATGCATTCGTACCTGCATCGACCTGCAGGAAGTCGGCGTCCTCGAGGTCGCTAATCGGTCCGACGCCTCCGAAGTCGTCACCTTTATGGACCGGCCTCTCGCGGACGTCGTCTGTATCAATTGTGGCCAGTGCATCAACCGCTGTCCTACCGGCGCCCTCCGTGCCAACGACCCCACCGACGAGGTCTGGGCCGCCATCGACGACCCCACCAAGCACGTCGTCATTCAGACCGCTCCCAGCCCCCGCGCCGCCATCGGCGAGTGTTTCGGCCTCGAGCCCGGCTCAGCTATGACCTTCGAGCTCAATACCGCTCTGCGACATTGCGGCTTCGACAAGGTCTTCGATACCAACTTCACTGCCGACCTCACCATCATCGAGGAAGGCACCGAGCTGTTGCTGAGACTCTACAAGGCCCTCGTCGAAAAGGACGAATCCGCCATGCTGCCTCAGTTTACCAGTTGCTCGCCCGGTTGGGTCAAGTACATCGAGCACTTCTATCCCGAAATGCTCGGCCATGTCTCCTCCGCCAAGAGCCCTCAGCAGATGTTTGGCGCCTTGATCAAAACCTTCTACGCCCAACGCGCCGGCATCGATCCCAAGGACGTCGTCAGCGTCGCCCTGATGCCCTGCTCCGCCAAAAAGTTCGAGTGCAATCGATCTGAAATGAGCGACAGCGGCTACATGTTTGTCGACTACGGCCTGACCACTCGAGAACTGGGCCAGATGATCAGCGAAGCAGGCATCGATCTGCCCAACATGCCCAAGTCCGACTTTGACGACCCCTTCGGCAGCGCTACCGGCTCCGGCTCCTAGCAGTATGGCTGCGGCAGCGGCCACG
>CAYNXW010000181.1:0-6073 GCA_964401265.1 uncultured Pirellulales bacterium
CCCCCTCAGATACGTACCCTTCTGGCACACCGGCGACGTGAATCCGCCCCAACTCCGCCACCTCAATTCCGCCCCAGATACTTGCATTACCCCCCATTATAAAGTATAATAAGCGACAAGCGGCTCCACGGCCTTGCTGAGCAGTCTAATCTGGGAAACCCACGCTAAGAGAAAGGAGCCGGTTATTTTCCGCCCTCGCAGTTGTACGATTGTCGCTACCCTCTTACTTGGCACCCTGCTTGTCTCCTTCTCCACCCACACCGCCCACGCAAGAGTAATGCGCCAAATGCGACGGACCCTCTCACGCAGCCCCCTCATCATCCAACGCCTACGCGACAGCCTCACCGACCACCATCTCCAAAACGATCACAACCCTACCCCCACTCCCCCCCTTGAGCCCGACCTCGCCCAACAACGCGACGCCCTCCTCGCCCTCATGGCACTGTCCATCGAAAACGGCCAGCTCACCGGTAGCGGTACCGGCCGACCGGCCGATCGACGCCTCCACGCCTTTACCAAGCGACTCCTCGCCGCCACGCACCAGCTCACCGCTGGCAGGCCCCAAAACGCCGTCACCCAACTGCAAAACGTCCTACGCTTCGCCGACGGCCAAAGCCGACCCCGCGATTTCGTCGCCGGCCCCGCCCTCACCGAGATCACCCAACGCGTTCAATCCCTCGTCGATACCATCCTCCTTACCCTCACCATCGACATCGTCGGCCAGGGCACAGTCGACGTCGACCCCGACCGACTCTCCTACGACCAGGGCGAGCAAGTCCAGCTGACGGCCAACCCCGCTCCCGGCTACCGCTTCATCGGCTTCTCCGGCGACCTCCAAACCACCGCCAACCCCGCTACCCTCACCACGGACGCCGACGTCTACGTCGTCGCCACCTTCGAACAAATCCCCCGCTACACCCTCTCCGTCGAGCTCATCGGCCAAGGCAGCCTCACTGCCGACCCCAACCGAACCTCCTACCTCCAAGGCACCCAGGTCGATCTGACCGCCACCCCCGAGCCCGGCTACCGCTTCATCGGCTTCTCCGGCGACCTCCAAACCGCCACCAACCCCGCCACCATCACCATCGACGCCGACGCTAACGTCATCGCCACCTTCGAGCAAATCCTCCGCTACACCCTCTCCGTCGAGACCATCGGCCTGGGCAGCGCCACCGTCGAACCCGACCAGGCCACCTACCTCGAAGGCACCCAGGTCCAACTGACCGCCACCCCCGCGCCCGGCTGGCGCTTCATCAGCTTCTCCGGCGACCTCCAAACCACCACCAACCCCGCCACCGTCACCATCAACACCGACGCCAACGTCATCGCCACCTTTGAAGCGTTCGACCCCGCAGGCCTCTTCGATATCTGGTATGGCGACTATCAAACCTTCGGCGCCCTCGGCATCCCCCAGCCCTGGGTTAACATCCTGGGCAACCTGCGCGAGCCCGACACCGTTGCCTCGCTCACCTACGCCCTCAATGGCGGCCCCCAAGTGGCACTCTCCATCGGACCCGCCCAAAACATCCGCCTGAGCCACCCCGGAGACTTCAACGCCGAAATCGCCTACGACGACCTCGACCCCGGCATCAACCAGCTCGTTCTCACTGCCACCACCCTCGACAGCGAAGTCGTCGCCCACACCGTCACCGTCGATTACATCCCCAACAACGTCTGGCTCCTGCCCTACAGCGTCGACTGGACCAACGTGAATCAAATCCAAAACGCTGCTCAGATCGTCGATGGCCTCTGGGCCCTTACTGCCGATGGCGTCAAAACCGTCCTCATGGGCTATGACCGCAGCATCGTCTTCGGCGACCAGCTCTGGCAGGATTATGAAGTCACCACCCAACTCCGGGTCGACACCATCAAGAACCGCAACGGCATCCCCCTCGGGGGCCCCGCCGTCGGCCTGCTGCTCCGCTGGCAGGGACACGTCGACTGGAACCTGCCCGACCGCCCTCGAATCGGCTGGTATCCTACCGGCGCTATCGGCTGGTTCTCCTGGGGCTCCTCGCTTGACGCCGGCAGCTATCAGATCGTTGGCTCCGGCGGCCTCATCGACGTCGTTGACGACTCCGGCTTGATCGCCCACATCGGCACCACCTACATCTGGAAAATGCGAGTCGAAACACTACCCGGCAACCAGGGTAGCCTCTATAGCTTCAAAACCTGGCCCACCAGCCAGGACGAACCTGCCCAATGGCTCATGACCTACCAGAGCCCCGCCACGAGCCCCCCGACCGGAGCCGTCATGCTCTTCGTCCACAACGCCCAGGTCACCTTTAGCCACTGCCGTGCTGACCCCCTGCCCTGATCCACCACCACCACCGTCTCCCCTGGCACCCCTGCCCGCCCCCCAGCGCCAACAGCCCCTAAAGGCCAACCACACTCTCCCTGCCTCGCCTCTATCCTGACAGGATTGACAATGCCGTCTTGACGCAGCCTGCAGACCGGATAAAATGGTCAAAAACCCTCACGGTATAAGCAGATACCCTCATAAAGAGAACTGCTCGCCATGCGAATTCACGGCCATGCGCCACGCGACACGAAGGCAACACTAGGCTTACTGGATAAGCAGACACAGAATAAAACTTCGCTCATAGAAGTCCAGCTCGCAACTCGCCGACTACATGACCTTTGGCAGAAAGGACTGTGACATGAAAGACACAATGACCCCAAGAGAGCGTGTGCACAGAGCCCTCAACCACGAAATACCCGACCGGGTCCCCATCGATCTCGGCGGATTCCAGAGCGGCATTCATCGTAAAGCCTATCAGAATCTACTGGCGCATCTTGGCATACAAGACGAAAAACAGGAAATATTAGACCCCGTGCAGCAGCTGGCGGTGCCGTGCGAGCAGCTCCTGCAGCGATTGCATGTTGACACCCGTTACGTTCGCGCTCACGGACCCGATGGCTTCGATGGATCCATCAAACAAAACCGCCGACAAGGAAGACTCTGGCATGATCTAAAGGATGAATTCGGCGTCGTCTGGTCCATGCCCGATGACCAGATGCTCTACATGGACATCTCCCACCACCCCCTGGCCAACGCAACCGCCGCCGACTTGAAAGACTACCCCTGCCCCAACGGCGCCGACCCCTCCCGCTTCACCGGCCTGCGCAAATGGGCCCAGCGACTGCACGACGACACCCCTTATGCCATATCCACTACCATCGGCGGCTCGATGTATGAATACAGCTGGTACATGCGAGGCCTCGAACGATGGTTTATGGACATGATCGAAAATGTCGATTACTGCCACGCCTCCCTCGATATGATGCTCAAGTTCTGGAAAGACTGTTTCACCGCCTATATGGACCAGATCGGCGACCTCCTCGACGTAGTCCAAATCGGAGACGACCTGGCCGCACAACATGGCGTATTGTTCTCGCCTCAGTTCTACCGCAAAATCGTCAAACCACGACAACAACAGCTCATCGAACATATCAAATCTCTCACCTCAGCGAAAATCTGGTACCATACCTGTGGCTCCTGTGTCGAATTAATCCCCGACCTTATCGAAGTCGGAGTTGACATCATCAATCCGGTGCAAATCAGCGCCGCCAATATGCAACCCTCCAGCCTCAAGAAAAAATTCGGGCAAGATATCGTCTTCTGGGGCGGTGGTTGCGACCCTCAGCGAGTGCTCCCCTTCGCTACCCCCGACGAAGTCCGCCAACATGTCCGCGAAAACATCCAAGCCTTCAAACAAGGCGGAGGGTATGTGTTCAATAACGTCCACAATATTCAGTCCGACGTGCCGCCGGAAAATATCGTAGCCTTGTTCGATGCCGCCTATGAGTTCGGCTCAATGCAATAGGCCATAGAGCACAAACACCCGTGACTATGTTCCTGGAGATTCGTGAATGGTTATCCTGGGCGTCATATTGCATGCGATCGGAGGCTTCGCCGCCGGCAGCTTCTACATCCCCTTTAAGCAGGTTCGAAAATGGGCCGGCTCAAGCCGACGCACACTAAAAATGGTCGCCACAGGAATTCTGTTAGTATTCCTGTCCACCGTCATTGTCGGTTACGGCAACTACCTCAAAACGAAAGAAAATAAGCCGAACCCCCAGAGCTCTACCACCAGCTTCCAGGCAAAGCCCCCACAAGGCATTGACGTTCAAGTTGACGCGACAAGTTCGACTCCGATATCTGTCGCAAATAACACCATGCCGCGTGCGGGCCAAAATGAATTACATAGCAATGTCAACGCAATGTGCTGGCCCACACGCTTCAGCGTGACCGAGCAAGAACCATCATGATTGCCGTGACGGTTATCGACCGCCTTGCGGCAAAGGCATGCGCGAGCAAGTAACGTGTAACACTATCCAGATAGGAAAAACTCAAAATGGAACTTCAGAACTTTCAAAAAATCAACGCTAAGATCAAAGACGCTTTCGACCAACTGAAAAAAAACAATCCGAAAGCCTTGGAAAAAAAACTCAACCTCTCCTGGAGCAACTGGGGCTTTGGCATGGAGTCGCTAAGCGATTCTGCCCAACGCCTTGCCGAGGCGGGCATTCAGTACATTGAACTGCACGGCAATCATTACGGCCCCGATCTCGGATACTGCTCCAAAAAAGTATTAACCATACTGGGAGATCACAATATCACCGTGGCCGGTATCTGCGGCATGTTCTCTGAACATAACGACCTTTCAAGTAACGTCGCCATGCACAGGCAAAGTGCCCTCGACTACATTCGCAGAGAGCTTGACTTTGCCAACGCCGTTGGTGCGGGATATATGCTTGTCGTTCCCGGTGCCGTAGGACGCCCATCCGCCTACGATGCCTCGGAGTTTGATCGCCCGGTAGAAACCTTGAGGATCGTCGCCGATGAATTCCTCAAACACAATGTGAGAGCCGCCGTGGAACCGATTCGCTCCGCCGAGGTCAGTCTTGTACGCACAATAGACGACGCCAAAGAATACATTGCAGCCATTGATCATCCCGGAGTACAGCACATCAATGGCGATGTCTACCATATGCAGGCGGAGCAAAGCCATATTGGCCAGGCCCTCGTGGATGCCGGCGACATGCTGACCAATTTACATCTGGCAGACAGCAACCGCTGTGCCTTGGGCTGCGGCTCACTTGACCTGGATACGATCATCATGGCCCTCTATCTCATCGGCTACAACAACGACCACTGCTTCTGCACCCCCGAACCGCTTGGCCCAGGCGGCGACCCCTATCCGGCCATGTTCGGAAAAACAGACCCCGCACTGCTCAATGAGCTCGTCAATACATCAGCAAGTTACTTCCGCCACAGAGAAACAGAATTGACAAGCTGACACAAAAGCACATGTTGTGGACGAACACGAAACGCCCACGCACGCTTGCCTGGCCCGGCCGCGCCGCCTGTGTCCCTACCCGACCACTCGCGGCGCCCCCGTTGCCCCACCCCTCGACGGAGCCTTGTAAGAGAACCTTCGCAGGACGCGACGCCTGACAAAATCCCGTAGTCCTGCAGTAGGGGCCTGCCCGTCTCGAGCTGGCATCATCGAGAACAAGAGGCTTGCGCACTAGCCATCCTCCTCCTCGACCGTCAGCGCCTGGTGCAATGCGTCGTACTCCAAGCGTGATCTTACCAGCACAACACCCACCCGCCTACGCTGACAGTAGACGTGCCCTGGTGCCCTTGCCGGTTGACTGCCCCAGGCCACCCTCCTGCCACCTCCACCGCCGTGCCTGCCCCGTTGGTGTCCCTCTCCAGCCCTACAAAGCCCCCCCCACGCCATCAGTCAATCCTTATTATAAGGAACCGTTGTATATGCTAAATGACGCCATTGTGCGAACTGCATCAGATTCACACGCCCCGTCGTCTCAGCCGTACAAAACAGCTTCACATTCTCCGTCCCTCTAGGTACTTCCTGTATATACGCCCACTGCTGGTCCCAGGCGAAAGGGGGCACCCCCGCGTCATGACGCATCCACAGCGACCACGTGGCATCCGCGGGCCAGTTGGGCTCCACCTGCGGCTGCGGATACGTCACAAAATAAGATTTGTCGTAAGCGTTCACGGAGTTTTATAGGTTTCAAGTAAAAGCGTGCTCATGTCCGA
>CAYNXW010000182.1:0-6053 GCA_964401265.1 uncultured Pirellulales bacterium
ATTTCTATGCAAACACTTACAACGTCCTTCATCCTCTTTTTGATTTGAAGACTTGTGAAATACATCCCGCTGAAACCCGGTGGTTCAGGGGAATTGAGCGGCCAATTTCTGCCGAATCCCAGGGCACAGTCGCCTGCAGTCGTCGTTTTAGGCGGGGGAGCAATAATTGAACTTATTGTGCCATTTACTGCACAGAGTCCGTTAATCAGGATTGACAGCTTTTCGGGTTTGGCCTATCCTGCGACTCCAACAAATGACATACCTTGTATTGTCCCCAAGTGTAACCAGAGAGACTTACCTGAAAACAAAGCACGAGTAAACGGTGTCGGCGTGGCCAGAGGCACATTGAGGCCACCGAAGACAAGTCTGGCAGGTAAGCGAGGGGGTGCTCCAGAGCAGTATAAGAGGACGGCAGCCCCGCGGGGCATATTCCAATTCAAGTCGTGGAGGTTCGAAAGCAGATGCGAATGTTAGGTAGTAGTATTGACTTGCTTGCTCCGAGCGAGATGCAACTGATTCATGAGAGTTCGGCACAACTGCTGGAGTCGCCGGGTATCTATATTGACCATGACGGGTTCCTGGATGCTCTGGAGGCCAAGGGGGCCAAGATTGATCGTGCGGCGCGTACGGCAAGGATACCGGCGGCAGTCACTACGCAGGCGGCCAAGTCTGTGTCAGACAAGCCAGGCCTGATTCGTAGTGACTGGCACGAAGTCGAGCAATCGCTGGCCGCCGATGCAGCGGAGGCGCTGAAGCAGCCTTATCAGTTTGCCTTTGGCGGCTCGGCGTTGGAGATGCAGGCGGATGATGGTATAGGGACGCGGCCTGCGACTTACCAGGACCTTAGTGATGTCATTCGGTTCAGCAACGGTCATCCTCGTATCAGCCGTGCGGGCGGTCCGCCGGTGCAGTGCATATACGATGAGCAGGGCAATGAGATTCCGCCGGCGTTGCGGCCGATAGCGGGCATGACGCATGCGGCCAAGCACAGCAAGAAGCTGGGCTGGAATGAGATAAACGTGCCGGCAGATGTGGAATACGCGGTGCGGCTGGGCGAGTTATTGGCAGGCAACGCGGAATACAAGAACGATCCGTTTTTCTTGTGCGTCAAATGCAGCATCTCGCCGTTGAAGATAGCCAAGGAGTCGGCGCATATACTTTATGATCTCTGCCAGCGATCTTTGCCTTTGGGGGTGGCGCCGATGACGCTTGCGGGAGGGACGTCTCCGGTGACGCCGGCATCGGCGATTCTGATTGCCAACACGGAGATTCTGGGGATGCTTGTCGCGTTATGGGCGGTCGGGGCGGAGTCGAAGCAGGAGCATCTGGTTCTGGGGGCGATTATGGACATGCAGACGACGATTGCGTCGTTCTCTTCCCCCAACGCGGTGATGCAGGATATCGGGGTGGGTCAGATGATCAGTCGTTATTATGGTCTTCCGTTTCAGGTTTCGACGGATTACATTGACGCCAAGTTCCCTGGCTATCAGAGCGGCTCGGAACGGGCATTCAAGATAGCGGCGGCGGCGGCCAGCGGGCAGGTGCTGCCTTCGGTGGGTCAACTGAAGTCGGGTCTGGTATGTTCGTGCGAGCAGGCGTGTCTGGATATTGAAGCGTTTGACTGGTGGTGGCATTTCATGCAGGGGATTGAGGTATCGTCTGACTCTCTGTGTCTGGAGATGATTCAGGAGAAGGGCATTGGCGGTCATTTTCTGGACACGGAACACACGGCGTTGAATTTCCGCAAGGAGTTCTTTTTTCCGAAGCTGTCGGACCGTCACGCGGAGACGAGCACGGACATGGTCGAGGCGGCGCGGGAGCAGGTTCGGCAGATTCTGGCGGAGACGCCTGAGTACAGTCGAGAAGAGGGATTGTGTCGTGAAATCGACGCGCTTTACGAGCGTGAAGTAAGCCGACGTGCAAAATAGATTATTATTACACAGTTAAGGACAGGACAGATCATGCTTGCAGCATATATGAAGAGCGCAGAGGACATTATTCTGCGAGAGGATTCACCGCGGGTGCTTGGCGCGGGGCAGATTCGGCTGAAGGTTTTGGCCAGCGGTATCTGCGGGACGGACATTCTGGCGGCTCGCACGGGCAGCGCGGACTACCAGCCTTTTGGTCACGAAGTGGCGGGCGAGATTATGGAGCTGGGAGAGGGTGTCACTACGTTGGAGGTGGGCGAGCAGGTGGTACTGGACAGCGCTACACCGTGCGGTTTTTGCAAGATGTGCAAGAATACTGAGCAGGAATTGTGCACAGATATTCAGTCGTTTTTCTTTCTTAACTCGTTTGGTATGGCGGAGGAGATGATAGCGCCGGCGATATCGGCGATTGCGTACGATTCGAGCCGGCTATCGCCGGCGGTGGCCAGTTTGCAGGAGCCGTTGGGTGTGGCGTTGGATGTGGTGCGTGTGGCGGCTATACGGCCTGGGGACAACGTACTGGTGATGGGGCCGGGTCCGATCGGTTTGATGGCGACCAAGTTGGCGCGGCTGGGGGGGGCGGGGAAGATATTTGTAACGGCGCTTTCTGCGACCGCCAAGCGGAACCAGCTGGCGTTGGAGTATGGGGCGGACGAGGTGATCGAAGTAGACCGAGTTTCTTTGGCGGATTATGATTTTGGTTGCAGTATAGAGCGTGTGGTATCGACGACTCCGCCATCGACGCTGGAGACGGTGATCCCGCTGGTAGCCAAGGGGGCGATTATAGCGTTTATCGGTCTGGCTCATGAGGACGGCGCCTTGATGAGTTTTCAGGCCAACGCATTTCATTTTAAGAAGATTCAGTTGCGGGCGTCTTTTGCATCTCCGGCACTCTACGGGCCCAAGGCCGTGGAGTTGCTGACGAGTGGTAAGATCGACGGTAGCAAACTGGTGTCGCACACGTTCGCACTGAAAGATCTGAAGTCGGCTATGGAGATGGCGGTGAATGAACCCGCCGAGACTGTCAAACTCGTTATAGAAGCGTGTTGACCCGTCGTGGGTAGCACACGCGCGAGCTCACTGTTATTACTAGATATTTTAGGATAGGAAGCAATGAAGTACAATCTACCGGGGCCGGAATCGTCGAAGTTGTGGGATCTGGACGAGAGTTACGTAATCGCAGGGCGTTCCAATATTGCCGACCAATTGCATTTGGTTTTTGACAAGGGCGAGGGGGTAACGATTTATGATGTTGACGGCAATGGCTACCTTGATTTTTCGGCGGGGATTCTGACGGCGTGCACGGGGCATTGCCATCGTCATCTGGTCAAGCGTGTGAAGGACCAGTTGGAGAAGTTGTGGCATGTGTATGCGTTTCCCACGCCGCAAAGACACGAATTGGGCAAGCTGCTGACGGAGTTGACGCCGGCGGGTATCGACACGTTTGCGTTTTATTGCGAAGGGGCCATTACGGTAGAGGCGGCACTTCGTGCGGCGAGCAGTTATACGAAACGTTGGCATTACGCGGCGATGACGCATGCTTATCACGGGCGAACGCTGTTGACGCGTAGTCTGGGTTCGCACCTGTTGCCGAAGAAGTTCGGGCCGACGGTGCCAGTGACGCACGTTCATTATCCACATGGTTACCGGTGCCCGTTCAAGCTGAAATACCCGCAGTGTTCTTTGGCGTGCGTTGAAGCGTCTGCAGACCTGCTGCAGAGCGGCACGACGGAGGAGCATGCGGCGGTGATTTTTGAGCCGATTGTGGGCGCCGGTGGGATTATCGTGCCGCCGAAGGATGCGTGGCAGCGTCTGGCGGAGATTTGTCGGGAAAGAGACATGTTGATCGTGGCGGACGAGGTGCTGACCGGAGTGGGTCGCACGGGCAAATTCCTGGCCATTGAGCACTTTGGCGTGGAACCCGACATAACGACGTTCGGCAAGGGTCTGGGCAGCGGTTTTCCGGTGATGGTGGTTGCGGGCAAGAAGGATATTCTTTCTGCGGCGCCGTTTGGCGAGGCCGGTGGCGGTGGTTCCAGCACGAGCTTTGGGGGCAACGCGTTGAGTACCGTGGCGGCGTTGGGTACGCTCGAGGTGATGGCGCAGGAAAAGCTGGTGGCGAATGCGGCGACGTTGGGCGAGGAAATCCGAGAGCGTACCGCTGACTGGACTGAAAAGTACCAGATTGTGGGCGATGTTCGAGGTATGGGATTGCTGTGGGGTATCGAGCTGGTCAAGGACAAGAAGACCAAGGAGCCGGATCAGGACTCGTGGGGGTATATCTATGACAAATGCATGCGTAACGGCGTGCGTCTGGTGCCGAATCGCATCTGTCCGCCGTTAACGATAACGTCGGAGCAGCTGCATCACGGGCTTGACGTGATGGAAGAGGCCATCAAGGAGGTTGATAAGTCAGCTACCTGATGGACGGTTGCCTGGAGAGCGACCAGTAGAGATGACGGACGCTGACGTTTGTCGTGGCCGAGCTGGATTTGAAGATCTCAGGGCTCGGCCGCGACAAGCCTTTGGCATGGCGGATGGATGCTGCCAAGGGAGTGGTGGTTGGACTGCGGCCAGCGTTACAGGAGGAAGCGAATCGTCCGTGCGACCAAGCGTGGGCGTTCTAGATTTGGAGCCTTGACTCGCTATGAATCAGTGTTTGTAAGTGTCGTGCCATATTTTTTCTGAAACGGCGTCCCAAGACGCGAACCAGAGGAGCATGCAATGCAGAGACGTATGAAGCAGCAGGTGGTGTGGGTAGTGATTTTGGCTGGGGCGTGCAGTGCTATCGGGGAGCAACCCAAGGCTCCGGTTGATTATGTGAATCCGTTTTTGTATGGCGTGAATGAACGCTGGTTTGCGTTTGCGCCGGCCTCTCTGCCATTTGGCCTAGCCAAGCTGGCTCCGATGACCTCTGGGCCTGGCGATTATGTCGGAGGCGGCGGCAGGACGGGGTATGATTACAGGGACGGCTCGATTATCGGTTTTTCGCATGTCCACGAATGGCAGCTTGGGGGCATATTGATCATGCCCACCGTGGGCGACCTAGTGACCGTTCCGGGAGACGCGGCCGATGTTTCCACCGGTTATAGAAGCCCCTTCAAGAAATCCAGCGAAAAGGCTGTCGCGGGATACTATTCTGTGTTTCTGGACAGGTATAACATTGGCGTTGACCTGACGGCCACGAAACGGGTCGGCTTTCACAGATATACCTTCCCGAAATCGGATAGCGCACATATCATATTTGATGTGGGAAATTTGTTGGGCGAAGCAGGCACGACGCCGGGGGGGCGCAAGTGGGGGTGGGATGAAGCCCATGACTCGGAGTACTATGATGTTCAAGGAGCGAGCGTCGAAATCCTTTCGCCGACCAGAATACAGGGCTACACCATTGCCTTGCCAGTCTACAGCTGCGTTTCGTTGGAGATGAAAACGTGTCGGGTGTATTTTGCCGCCACACTCAGTAAACCGGCGTCATCTTATGGTTGCTACAGGAAAAACACCCATCACGACAAACTCAGGGCAGAGTATGGACGACGCGTGGGGGCTTATCTCAACTTCAAGACGCACAAGGATGAGCAGATCGAGGTGAGGGTGGGCATTTCCTTCGTCAGCATGGATCAGGCGTGGGCCAACCTGGAAGCGGAGGACACAGGCAAACCGTTTGAGCAGGTGAGAAACGATGCCCGTACGGAATGCAACAGGCGACTGTCAAAGATCGAGGTCGAGGGCGGCCCCGAGGCCAACAAGGTTAAGTTTTATAGTGCTCTGTACATGGTGTTGTTGGGCCGGGGGACCAGCAATGACGCCAATGGCAAGTACATTTCCAACTACAATGAGGTCAAACAAATCCCGCTAAAGGATGGCGTTCCGGAATATAGCCATTATAACAACGATGGGCTCTGGGGGTCGTTTGGCAACTTTCTTCAGGTGTGGTCGCTGGTATATCCTGAACAGATTGATTCGTATTCCAAAGGCATGTTGGATGTGTACGATGAAACAGGCTGGCTCCCTGACGGGTTGGCGTGTGATAAGTTTATGCCCGGCATGCGTTCCAATCAAACGCCCACGGTTCTGGCTGGTGCCATCAATCGCGGGGTTGCCACCTTTGACATAGAGAAAGCG
>CAYNXW010000183.1:0-6020 GCA_964401265.1 uncultured Pirellulales bacterium
GAATAGTGACATTGAAGACGCGTGTGCGCAAGGTGTGCGACGTGAGGTGAGGGCTGGCGTGGCCGATGGGTGACGTCGGGCGAGTAACGTGTAAGGGTAGTTGAGGCGGTTGATGAGCGGAAGACGGCAAGCGAAGTAGGAACAGGAAGATGTTTGACGAACAAATGATGCGGAATATAGCGAGGCAACTGTCGGGTGGGGCAGCAGGGGGCGTTAGTGTGAGTGGTGAGGAGGCCATGAGCGAGGGGCTGTCGCGTTTATGCGAGGAGGCGTCTCGGGTATTGAATGGTATTGTGGGTTTGAGTGACGTGTTACTGGGTACGGTTTTGAGTGAGGAGCAGCGTGGTCATCTGGTGACGATTCAGGAGGCGAGCGAGGTGGTGGGGTCGCGTCTGGCAGCGGCGTCGGAGTACAGTCGTCTAGAAGGTGGGGCGTATGAGCCGGTGGTGGGCAGTTATAGCGTGGAGGGGGTGTTGACGTCGGCGGCAAGTGTTCTGGAGGGTTGGGCGACGGAGCATGGTTTGGGATTTGAGTATTCGTCGGGTTCGGAATTGCCGGCGACGCTGGAGACGGACGGCAGGTGTCTGCGTCATTGTTTGTTGAGTGTGGGTCGTGTGGCGGCAGCGGGTGGCGAAGGGGGCGGGCTGGAGTTGTCGGCGGGGCTGGAGGAGACGTCTGAGGGTGAGCGGATACGGTTTGAGGTGAGGCGTCGGGGGTGGCGGTTGACATTATCGGACCAGGAGGAGTTATTCAGTCCGCGTTATTGGGGCGGGAGTATAGGGGGTACGCTGTCGGGCGATCTTGGGGGTAGTCTGGCGTTGTCGGCGGCGTGGGCGCGGAGTCTGGGTGGGCGTTTGTGTGTGACGAGTACGGAGGGGGCGAGTGTGTGTTTTTCGCTGAGCGTGCCGGTGTGTTATTCGGGGAGGTTGGCGGCCAGCGGTGCGGTTGGGGAGGCAGGTTGCGGCAGTGGCCGTGCTGAGGCTGGCGAGGGGGTGATGTTGATTTCGGGCCGGCCTGGTCGTCGTCGTCGTATCAGTTTGCGTGACGGGGTGGTCGAGGCAGGTGAACGGCAGGGGGGATTGGAGAGTTTCGGGGCGGGCGTTGTGTGCGGGAAAGAGACAACCCATGTGTCGGATCAGGCAGGTTCCTGAGTCGGAGAGAGTGAAATCGTGAGTATGAAAGAGGGCACAGGACGTGTAGAGACGAGTCTGCGTTTTGGCGACTGGCTCATCAGCAAGGGTCTGATCAGTCTGAGTCAGTTGTCGGAGGCGTTGAACGATCAGAAGGTGAACGGCGGGCGTCTGGGTGAGGTTCTCCGGCGGATGAGTTTTCTGACGGACGAGCAGATGACGCAGGCCTTGTCGGAGTATCTGCATATTGATTCGGTGCGTCTGGACGACGTGAGCAAGGTGGATGTACAGGTGGCGCGTCTGGTTCCGGAGCGAATTGCGAAGCGTTTTTGTATGGTGGCGATCGGGGAGGAGGATTCGCGTGTGGTGGTGGCGGCGGCGGATCCGTACGACGTGGTGGCGATGGACACGGTTCGGCTGAAGCTCAAGCGAGAGATCAAGCTGGTGATCGCGTCGGATCGGGAGATACGTCAGGCGATCGAGGCGATCTATCACGGATTGGATATGGAGGAGCGTCGTCTTCGTGACCTGGTGAGTGTGGAGGTGGATCAGGACCAGGAGCAGGCGGAGACGCATGGAGGAGAGGAGTTTTCGGTTGCGGACTTGAGCAGCGAGGCGGCGGCGAGCAAGGCCCCGGTGATTCAGTTTGTGGAGTTGTTGTTGAGCCAGGCGATCAAGAGTCGGGCGAGCGACATACACATTGAGCCGCAAGAGAACGCGATGATGGTGCGGATGCGGATTGACGGTGTGTTGACGAACATGGTGCCTCCGGCGCGGAAGATGCAGGCGGCGGTGGTGACGCGGATCAAGATTTTGTCGCGGATGAACATAGCGGAGCGTCGTTTGCCTCAGGACGGTCGATTTAAGATCAAGACGACGGGGGCGGACGTAGACATACGTGTTTCGGTGATTCCGACGATTTATGGCGAGAAGATCGTGATGCGGATATTGGACAGTTCTTCGGTGGACCACAGTCTGGAGGAGCTGGGTTTGGAGCCGGAGTTGTCTCGTCAGTTCAAGACGGTGTTGTCACAGCCACACGGTATTGTTGTGGTGACGGGTCCGACAGGGAGCGGCAAGAGCACGACGTTGTATTCGGCGTTGAATTATCTTCGGGACCCGCGGAAGAACATAACGACGGTGGAAGACCCGGTGGAGTATCGTTTGGGGGGTATCAATCAGATACAGGTGAGGCCTGAGATTGATTTGGATTTTGCGAGTTGTCTTCGTGCGATACTTCGTCAGGACCCGGACATTATATTTATTGGTGAGATTCGGGACAAGGAGACGGTGGAGATAGCGATCAAGGCGTCGCTGACGGGTCATTTGGTGTTGAGTACGTTTCACACGAACGACGCGCCGAGTGCGATCAGTCGTCTGGCGTACATGGGCATCGAGCGGTATTTGCTGGCGTCGACGTTGAACCTGGTGATGGCTCAACGGCTGGTGCGTCGGATATGCGAGCGTTGCAAGGAAGAGACGGAGTTGAGTGATGAGTTGTTGGGTCGTTTGAAGCTGAGCCGGGAGGCGGCGGCGGGTCTGACGTTTTACAAGGGGGTGGGCTGTTCGTATTGCAACGGTGTGGGTTATTCGGGGCGGGCGCCGATATTTGAGTTTATGCCTTTGGATCATGAGCTTCGGGAGATGGTGGTGGAGGGTGCGAGCGAGTCGCAAGTACGCCGGGCGATGCGAGAAAAGGGTTATACGGGTCTTTTGGAGAGTGGGGTGTCCCGTTTGAAGGCGGGGGTGACGTCTGCGGAAGAGGTATTGGGGGTGACGTTTACAGAGGATGTGTCGACTTGACGGTATCAGGTAAGGTAGCGCGGGATCCGGGTGGTCCCGAGGAAGTTGGGGAGAACGAGTATGAACGCGTGTTGCACGAGTGAGGATTGTCTGCGGGCATTGTCGGAGACGAGTGGGGCGAGCGATTTGCTGATTACGGTGAATCGGCCGCCGCAGCTGCGGGTGCACAATGAGATTGTGTCGCTGGATTTTCCGGCGTTGACTCGGGAGGATACGGAATATTTGTGCACGTCTGTGATGAGCGAGGACCAGTTAGGCCGCTTTCAGGAGGAGAAGGAAGCGGACATGTCTTTGAGCATTTCGGGTGTGGGTCGTTTTCGTGTGAACGTGTTTCAGCAGCGTGGTTCGATGGGGATGGTGGTTCGGGCGGTTTCGGAGCGGATACCGACGTTTGATGATTTGTTGTTGCCGCAGATAGTGCGTGATCTGGCGACACTTCATCGGGGTTTGTTGTTGTTTACGGGTCCGACGGGCACGGGCAAGAGCAGCACGGTGGCGGCGATTGTGAATGAGATCAATGAGACGCGTGCGTGTCATATTGTAGGAATTGAGGATCCGATCGAGTTTATCCATCCGCATATCAAGGCGACGGTGAATCAGCGGGAGGTGGGGTCGGACACGCGGACGTTTCATGAGGCGTTGCGGCGGGTGTTGCGTCAGAGTCCGGACGTGGTGATTGTGGGCGAGATGCGTGATCGGGAGTCGGCGCAGGCGGCGATCACGCTGGCGGAGACGGGTCATTTGACGCTGGCGACGCTTCACACGCGTGGTGCGGTGCCGACGGTGAACCGTTTGATCGACATGTTTCCTCCGGAGCAGACGGGTCAGATCCAGGCGCAGCTGGCGAGTTCTCTGGCAGGGGTGGTGTGGCAGCAGTTGTTGCCCAAGGCGGACGGTAGCGGGTTGGTGTTGGCGTGCGAGGTATTGCGATTGATACCGTCGGTGGCGGCGATGATTCGTCAGGGACGTGTGCATGAGATAGTGAGTTTGATGCAGTCGGGCAAGAAGTATGGGATGTGCACGATGCAGCAGTATGTGGGGGAGCTGGTGAGTCGTGGTGCGGTTTCGCAGGATGTGGCGGGGGATTTGGGTCTGGCGTGAGGGTTCTGGTGAGGTAGAGGGAGTGTATTTGGAGCAGGGGAGTGTTTCGGGGGCAGGCTGGAGAGGACGATGAGCACATTTGAATATGCGGCACGGGACGCGCAAGGGGTTCGTCGGGTAGGTGAATACCAGGCGGATACGGAGCACGACGTGCTGAGCTGGCTTCGCGGCCAGGGTTTTACGCCGGTGTCTGTGGAGGAGATATCACGGGAGGTTCGCGGTCGGGTGTCATGTCATTCGGGTCGTATCAAGTCGGAGGAGATGGCGGCGTTGTGCTGGCAGCTGACGACGATGATGGAGGGCGGGGTGCCGATAACGGAGGCGTTGACGACGATCAGCGAGGACATCCAGAACGTGCAGTTGCGTGTGACGCTGGAGGAGATTTGCTCGCAGGTGAAGACGGGTGAGACGTTTGCGGACAGTGTGTCACAGTTTCCGCGGGTGTTCAGTCCGTTGGCGCAGGCGATGATACTGGCGGGTGAGGCCGGTGGGTCGTTGCCGACGGTGTTGACGCGGTTGGCGCAGCACTATGAGAGTCGTGACCGTCTGACGCGTAAGGTGAAGGGTGCCATGGCGTATCCCATATTTGTGATATTTTTTATCGGACTGATTGTGGCGATTGTGGCGACGTTTATCATACCTCGTTTTCGGATCATATTCGATCAGATTAACGGGGAGCTTCCGATATTCACGCAGGTGTTCATGACGGGATATGATTTTATGATGGGGCATATATTGTTTGTGTTGGCGGGGTTAGCGGCGGTGGTCATGGCGGCGGTGGCATACGGCAAGACGGAGGGTGGTCACTGGTTTTTCAGCAGGCTGGTGTTGCGGATACCGTTGATAGGTCGGATATTGCAGCAGTCGTTTGTGTGCATATTTTGTCGGACGATGTCGACGCTTCTTGGTGCGGGGGTATCGATATTGGAGGCGTTGGATATTTTATCGGGCATGACGAAGAACGACGTGATCAAGGATGCGGTGGTAAGTTCACGTGAGTTGATTGTGGCGGGGTCGAACATATCGCAATCGATGACGAAGCGGGGCTTTTTTCCGTCGATGCTGGTGAAGATGGTTCAGGTAGGCGAGCAAAGCGGGGCGTTGCCGTCGGTGTTGGACCGTACGAGCGATTATTACGAGAAGAAGGTGGACAGTTCGGTTCGAGGTTTGATTGGTTTTATCGAGCCGGCGTTGATTGTGTCGGTTGGGGCGATTGTGTTGGCTGTAGTGCTTGCATTGTATTTGCCGATTTTCTCGATTTCGGACCTTCGTGCGTAAGTGGGCGATGGATTAATTGGTTAAAGGTGGTCGTGTTAAGCGTCGATGATTATTCTGTCGAAAGGTGGTCGCCTGTGTTTGAGGTTTGTTTGGGAGGTTATGAGGCGGTCATTGGTGTCGGTCGGAAGGCGTTTGGGCTTTTCGGCGGCAGGCCTGGAGCGCGATAATTAATGTGAACATGGTAGTGGCGTATAGTTTCGAACAGTGTTTTGTAATGGAGACAAGGAACAAGAAAGGACAAGGGAGACATTATGAAGAACAGAAAAGGATTCACACTGGTAGAGTTGATGGTCGTGGTATTGATCGTAGGCATTCTGGCGGCGGTGGCCGTTCCTCTGATGAGCGGTCGTCTGGATTCGGCGAAGTGGTCTGAGGCGAATGCGGGAGCGGGCACGATTCGCAGTGCGGTTCGTGCGTACTACGCTCAGGACGCGACGGCGGCGCAGGCTTTGTCTGGTGCGTTGAGTGTGGCTGCGACGCAGAACGCTTTGGGTTTCACGGCGGCGGATCTGACGGGGACGTATTTTGTTCCTGGTGATTTTGTGATTGATTCGGTGAACGCGAACGGTATTGCGGCGATCACGGTGACGGGCAGCACGTCGGATGCTCCGAGTGGTTCGTACACGCTGGCCGTTGATGGTTCTTGGACGAAGAATTAGGTTGCGTAAGTGAGCCGGCGGGGACCTGTGCTTCGGGTTCCTGCCGGTT
>CAYNXW010000184.1:0-6008 GCA_964401265.1 uncultured Pirellulales bacterium
AGGTCATCGTCGGCGTACTTGCGGTTGTTGAATTCGGTTTCAGTGGCGAAGAGGAAGTTGACGAGGCAGTTGTTATCGAGGCTCAGGTCGGAGCCTAGCTGGCTGACGCGGTCGTGTTCTCGGTAGGTGGATTCGATGTGGTCGAGGATGATGGCGATGTCGACGTCGGAGTCTTCGTGGATGTCGCCTCGGGCGCAGGATCCGTAGAGATAGACGTTGCGCAGGCGTGGTCCGTAGAGGTGTGCGAGTTCCTTGCGGACCTTTGAGGCGATCTGTTTGGCTTGTTCTTGTGTCAGCATGGGCTTACCTATAACGTCGTCGTCTACCGTCATTGTAGCGGAGTGGGGCTGGGGGTTCAATCGGGCAGATGCGGGGAGTGGGCGGCGATGTTTGGGAATGGCTGGTGGGTGCGGGAGTGTCCGGTGGGCTAGAGGAGCAGTAGGGAGCAGGCGTCGTCAGTGTGGGTGAGGTGGAGTTGGAAGATTTGGCAGGGCAGGTCGGCGAGTTGTTGGCAGAGTTGGCGTAGGGGGTCGGCGGGAGCGGGGCTGATGAGGATCAGGCCGACGGGGGCGTTGGTGTCGATTTGCAGTTGCGTGGTCTGTTGGGCGATTTGGGTGAGATGGTTGAGGAGGTGGGCGCGTACGGCGAGGGCGCGGGTGAGCAGGCCTTGGTCGGGGGTGATGGAGGCGAGCATGACGTGGGCTCGGCCGGTGGTGTCGACGAGGATGCGGGCGGCGGGGTCGAGCTCGGCAGGCAGGGTGACGGGCAGGGCGATGGTCTGGGGCAGGCTGGTGAGCCAGGCGGGTAAGGCCAATTGTAGGGCGTCGCTGAGGTGGCGATTGGCTTGGGGCGGATGGGGGACGGGTATGGTGGTGGGTGTTTTGGGAGTGGTCAGGGGTGGGGGTGGCGTTTGAGTCGGGTCGGGGGAGGGTGTTTTGTCGAGGGTCTGGGGAGCAGTCGGTTGGGTGGTGTGTTGTGTAGTTGGTGTGGGCTGGTGGGTTTTAGTTTCTTGGGGTGGCTCGTCGGAGAAAGGATCCGCTGCCGAGCTCGCCGTCGGCAGCAGATCGTCGCTACTCTCTCGCTCCAGGCCTGAGGCCTGCGTGCTGGTCTCTTGCGGCCGGCGCACCGCGGAGTCGTCGTGATTGGGCGGGGTGTATTGTGTGGTGTTTTGGAGCAATGCTTTTAGTTCGCTCCAGAGGGCCTCGGCGGGAGTGACTTGGGCGAGGGTGGTGTGGCGTACGGGCTCGTCCTGGGCGGCCCATCCGCCCCAGCGCACGTCGACGCCGAGAAATTCCCATGCGGTATCAGCAAGTTTTTTTTGAATGGTTCGGGCGTGAGATTCATTGTCGCCCCCGCAGACAAAGACGGAGACGTCGAGGTCGTCCCATGCGAGCGGGCTGACCCATTTGAGGGTTTTGTAGGCCTCGACCAATTCAGCGGATTGATGGCTGGCCAGGACGACGGCGTGGCGGCATTGTTGGAGAATCGTTCTTGCCTGGTCGCGTTGTTCTGTGGGCAGGTTGATCAGGAGGATCTGGTCGAGGTTGGCGTGCTGTTGCAGGAGTTGGGTCAGAGCGGCGTTGGCTAGTTTCGGTTGTGGGGATGTGGTGTCTTCGCCGAAGAGTTGTTGCCAGAATTGGTCGACGGGTCCGTCGAGGTGGTCCGGTTCATCGGGCTGGTTGACAGCGGGGAGGACTTGAATCAGTTCGGGGTTGGGGCAGGCCAGGTCGAGCATGAGGACGGGGCCATTTTTGTCAGCCCACTGCTGTGCGAACTGGAGGGTTCGTTGCCGATTGTGTTGGAGGTGGTCGGCCAGGAGGGCGACGCCGGCCAGTGGGGAGGGTGTTTTTGGTCGCGACGCGTCGGTTCGCTGTTGCTGTTGTCGCCAGTGAGGTGGAAACGGAGGTGGTCCCATGGGGGAGTCATGATCGTCAGGTTGGTTGGTGTTGTCGTTGAGCGGTGGGGAGGCAGGTTCTTGGCAGTGAGGGGTGGCTTGGGGAGTGGATGGGTGAGGTGTGGTTTGAGGGGTTGAATCGGGTGCCTGCCGGACGGGCGGCTTGGCGGGGTCGCACTGAGAGAGGAAGTGATGAGCAATCCCGCTGATGCCTCGTTCCTGGTTTTCGTTGGTGTTGGCGGACATCGCTTTGGTGCCCTTTCTATGAGGTCCGAGTAGCCGACTCAAACCGGCCGTCTGATTGTCCCGGGCGGCGTTATTGAGATTGCGTTTGAGCTATGGCTGGGCGTAAAATTTTTGGACGGATACACATTGTGAGGTGGGTGCAGGCAGCGGTGTGTGTGGCTCAGACAGTCTGGACTTCCAAGATGGAGTTGTATTCTCCGAACTCGTTGTGTTCGCTATTATTGTTGTGGGGGTCCTGCATCCATCGGCCGTCGACGACGTAGCGGTAGCGGTATCGGCCGGCGGCAAGGGGGATTCTCAGTGACCAGCGTCCGTTGCCGTTGTCGTTGACGAGGTTTGTTTCGTCGGGTTGCCAGTTGTTGAAGTCGCCGGCGACGCAGACGCGCTGTGCCTTGGGGTAGATGGCGGCGAATTCGACGATGTCATTATCCTGTCTGACGCCGTAGAACACTTCCTGGGAGGCGTCTTTGGTGTTTTCTTCTTGTTCGCGTCGGCTGCGTTGTCCGACCATTTGGCGAGATTCGGTCAAGAGTTCGTCGGCGGTTTTGCTGATAGCGCGGAGTTGCGCGTCGACGGTTTGGACCTGGGCGGCGGCAGCGACGGTTGCTTGGGTGCCGGCTAATTCTTGTGCCAGGTTCATGAAATCTTTCATGCCTCGGCTGGCAGGGTCGTATTCGCTGATGGCCTGGCCGAAGCTGGAGGCTTCTTTTAGTTTGGTGTTGAAGTTGACAATCGTCTGGAACATGTAGGCGAGGTGGTTTTTCTTGAGTTCGCTGAGGACTTCGCGTGCGAGCTTTGTTCGGACGTCGTACATGGTGGCCAGGACGCGGAAGCGAATCTGCTGTTGGCATTGTTGCTGGAGGACGCGTAGAGTTTCGAGTTGTCGGCCGAGGCCATGGAGGGCGAAGTAGCCGGTTTCGACGGGGATGATGACTTCGTCGGCGGCGCGTAAGGCGTTGAAGGTGAGCAGTCCGACGCTGGGCGGGCAGTCGATGATGACGAAATCGTAGGCGTGTGCCTGTTCGGTGAGGACGTGTTTGAGGCAGTCTTCTCGTCCGGGTTCGTTGGCGAGTTGTGGCTCGAGTGCGGCCAATTCGATGCCGGAGGGTGCCAGGTCGAAGTTCTGTGCGATCTGCCAGACGACTTGTTTAAGCTGAGCCTTCTGGTCGCTTCGGGGTGAGATCAAGACGTCATAGATGTTTCGTTCGATTTGTTCTTCGGGGACGGCCAGGCCGACGGCGCAATGACTCTGGGGGTCCATGTCGATGAGTAGTGTGCGATGGCCCTGTGCCGCCAAGCAGGCGGACAGATTTGTCGCCACTGTTGTCTTGCCGCAACCGCCTTTTTGATTAATTACTGCCACACACCGCATAGGTCACCTCTGGTTGAACCCGACATCTCGACTTGCCATAGTATTGCGCAGGAACCATAGTTGATGCGCACCCATGTTACATGTCGTCGGCCAAAGGGGCGATAAAACTTTACTATTTTATCGGACCGGGGGCATCTGGGCGGCTAGATCACTACTGAAAAGGGCTAAAGTGGGGGCGGTGGGGGAGCGGGGCGGCGGTCTTGGTTTGTTTAAATCGTTTATTGGTAGCGGTTTACATTTTTGGAGGGGGTTGTTGTTGGTGGGGGCTTGTCGTTGAGGCCTTGGAGTGCTGTGCCAGTATTGTGATCGGGTGTCGGGTGCGATACTTAACAAGTAGTGCTGTTGGGTTTGGTCGGGCGGGTGCAGGGGGGGTGTCGCGGTGCGAGGTGGCGTCAGGCCGGCCGGGGCAGGGGCTAGAAAGAGTGTGTTTTGATGGGCAAGTCACGTATTGCCGGGCAAGAGTGCACGTTTGGAGGTGTTGTGGTGCATTCTTGCACGCCAAAGCGTGAACTCTTAGATGGCCTGCCGTTTTGTTTGAGCAGGTAGGTTCAGGGGTATGTGGGCCGAGACTCGTGAAAGCAGCGGGCTAGTCACTACTGGCTTCGACGCCGATTTTGCTGAAGGATGCGAACAGGGCAATGGTCGCCGCGAGCGCCGAGCCGGCCAGGACGAAGCCCCAGGTCGTGCTGCCATAGAGGAAATTGCCGACTGAAAACAGCGCTGAGTAGATGACGACGCAGCCCAGGAAGACGCAGAGGATCTGCATGGGCAGTTTCCAGTCGCCAATGGCGTTTTTCTGGTCGATCTCGAGGCCTTCAGCTCGGGCCTGTGCGACGACTTTTCGCCAGCCGGGGCCGCCGGGATGGCAGAGTTGGTAGAAACTGCGTAGAGTCTGCTTGTCGGCGGGTTTGGTGATCAGTGTGGTTACGATCCATACGATTGACACAACGACAATGCAGACAAGCAGCTGGACCTTGTCATTGAGCTGTTCGATAATCGGGTGATAGACGTAGATCTTGTCGCCTAGGACCATGCCGGAGAAAGCGACAGAGACTTGGTCGATGTTTTTGGCGGGCAGTTTCTGCATGGTGCGGCGTTTGTTGACGCGTTGGAGCTCCCAGAGGGTCTGGTCTTTACAGAACTGGTGCAGGTTGGGGGACCACGGTTTGTCCGTAAGCATGTTGAGCTGGCTTGTTACGGCATTAGCGGCTGTATAGGCATTGATTTCTTCGTACTTGGCGTCATAGACGACGCGGGCGGCGTCGCGGGCTTGGGTGCTGACTTTGCGGGCTTTCTTCCAATCGCCGACGAGTATTGCCAGATCCGCATTGAGGTTACCGAGGTGTTCGGCAGCGAGGGCATTGCGGGCTTTGACGGCGTTAACGGTGTCGGCATCATCGACGACAAAGACATGGTCCTTGACGGCACTGCTGTCAATATACCACTTGAGGGTTCCGTCACTGCCCAGGCCAAAAACAATCCAGCATGCCATGACGAAGGCGACAATCATGGCGACGATTTCGGTCCAGGCATTAACGCGCCACCAGAACCAGCGGATGATGTAGATGGCTCCGGTGCCGGCGCCGGAGAGGAGCATGATCTGGAAGGCCTGGCCGGCGTTTTTGAGGAAGCTCAAGGCAAAGAAGCCGGCAATGACCATGAGGAGGACGGTGCAAACACGGCCGACCAGGACTAATTCTTTTTCGGTGGCATGGGGTTTTACGATGCGTTTGTAGAAGTCGTTGACCACGTAGGAGGAGCCCCAGTTCAAGTGGGTTCCGATGGTGGACATATAGGCGGCGATGAGGGAAGCGACGACGAGGCCTAAGAGGCCGGGTCCGAGTTTTGCAATCATGACGGGGTAGGCGATATCCTGCTTGAGGTATGTGGGGTCGATTCCGGGGAACTGGGCCTTGATGCTTGCGAGGGTGGGGTAGCAGATGAGCGAGGCGAGGGCGACGATGATCCAGGGCCAGGGGCGCATGGCGTAGTGCATGAAGTTGAAGAAGAGGGTGGCTCCAATAGCGTTTTTTTCGTCCTTGGCAGAGAGCATGCGTTGGGCGATGTAGCCGCCGCCTCCCGGTTCGGCGCCGGGGTACCAGACGGACCACCACTGCACGGCGACGGGCATGACCAGTAGGGGCACCCAGGCGAGCCATGTTGAGAAGTCGGGCATCCAGCTCATGTTTTCCATGACGGCGGGGTTTTGTAGCAGGCCGGTCAAGCCGCCGACTTCGTCTTGTCTGCAGGCGACGATGGCGGCATAGACGGCGCCGAACATGGCTATAGAATACTGGAAGAAGTCGGCCCAGATGCAGCTTTTGATGCCTCCGGCGCAAGCGTAGATCACCACGCCAATGGAGCCGAAGACGACCGCCTGCCAGGGCTCGACGTCAAAGATGACCTGGCCGATTTTGATGGCGGCCAGGGTTACCGATCCCATGATGAGGCAATTAAAGACGACACCAAGGTAGAGCGAGCGGAAGCAGCGAATGA
>CAYNXW010000185.1:0-5983 GCA_964401265.1 uncultured Pirellulales bacterium
GGAAGCCGGTGCGGGAGATGAGGGTGTGGTTGCAGTGGTGGCAGCGGGTGTTTTCGCGGGCGAGGGCGGGGAAGTTGCCGACGTAGACGTAGTGGAGGCCTGCATCTTTGGCGAGGTCGCAGGCGAGGGTCATGGTTTCGGGGGGTGTGGGAGCGGCGTCGAGCATTTCGTAGGAGGGGTGGAAGCGGCTGACGTGCCAGGGGACGTGGGGGCCGAGGTCGTTGGCGATGAATTGGGCGATTTGTTTGAGTTGGGCGGTGCTGTCATTTTGGCCTGGGACGATGAGGGTGGTGACTTCTAGCCAAATGTTGGTGTGGTGGGCGATGTAGCGGAGGGTGTCAAGGACGGGGGCGAGGCGGGCCTGGCAGCGTTGTTGGTAGAAGCGTTCGGAGAAGGCTTTGAGGTCGACGTTGATGGCGTCGAGGAAGTGGGCGGCTAAGTCGATGGCGTCGGTGGACAAGTAGCCGTTGCTGACGAAGACGTTGGCGAGGCCTTTTTGGCGTGCGAGTCGGCCGACGTCGTCGCAGAGTTCCATGAAGACGGTGGGTTCGGTGTAGGTGTAGGCGATGGACTGGCAGTTATGGTCGAGGGCGGCGTTGACGATGGCTTGGGGCGTTTCGGAGCGGCCGGTGAGGTGGTGGTTGAGTCGGGGCAGTTGGCTGATCTGCCAGTTCTGGCAGAAGTCGCAGCGGAAGTTGCAGCCTGGCGCGGCGAGGGAGAAGCTGCGGTGGCCCGGGAGGAAGTGGAAGAGGGGTTTCTTTTCGATGGGGTCGATGGCGGCGGAGCAGAGGGCGTGGTAGTTGAGGGAGTAGAGGGTGCCGTCGAGGTTCTGGCGGACCTGGCAGTGGCCTTTTTGGCCCGGGTCGATGCGGCAGTGGAAGTTGCAGAGTTGGCAGCGGACGCGGTGGTCGTCGAGGGGGTCCCAGAGGACGGCTTTTTGGAGGTGGGTGGTCATGGTCAGGTCCTGGTAAATAGTTTAACCACGGATTACATGGATTACGCAGATTATGGTGTCGCTGCGCGACGAGTTTTTACCAGTGCGAACACGGTGGTCTAAGCATTGATCCAAGTAAGTTAAGTCTCTACTACTATCCTGGATTCCCGCTTTCGCGGGAATGACAATATTATCGGTGGGTCATAGTTGTTTGTTGAGCATGGGTAACGAGTTACCCGTTCTACTTTTTGGATACACAGGGTTTACGAAAGACGACCCCCTACTCACGTAGGGGGCTTCAGTTACGGGCAAGATGGTCTTGGCACGATGTTTGGGTCAAGGAGGCCATAGGTGCTGGCTAGGAGTTTGGCGGGGTGTAGGACGGTTTTGCCGGTGGTTTGTTCGAGTTGCATTTTGCAGGTGGCGCATTCGGTGGTGGCGAGGGGGGCGGTAGCGTTGCGGAGGGCGTCGAGGACGGGTTGGCCAGCGCGGAGGGAGAGGTCGTAGTTTTTTTTCTGGAAGCCGAAGGTGCCGGCGATGCCGCAGCAGCTTTTTGGTAGGGGTTCGAGGGAGAGGCCTTGGATGCGGGAGAGCAGGTAGGCGGTGCCGTCGGGGATGTCGAGTGCGGCGTAGTGGCAGGGGGTGTGGTAGGCGATGGTGAGATTGAGGGGGCGAGGGGGCTCGGGGAGGCGGTCGGCGCGGGCGAGTCGGGCGAGGTAGTCGGTGAGTTCGAAGGTGTTGTCGGCGACGAGTCGGGCGTCGTCGGAGTCGATGAGGTCGAGGTATTCTTCTTTGAGGCAGAGGGCGGCGGTGGGTTCGCTGGCGATGATTTTGTAGCCTTGGCGGACGGCGTGGGCGAGGTGAGCGATGTTGTAGGCGGCGGTGGGTCTTGCGGCGGCGAGGTGGCCATAGGTGAGCGGAGGCATGGCGGCGGAGCGTTGGGGGGGGATGATGACGTCGACGCGGCAGTGGCGCAGGAGGTCGACGACGGCGCGGCCGAGGGCGTGGTCGTTGTAGGTGGCGTAGAGGTCGACGAAGTAGGCGACTTTGTCGATGGGTTTTTTCACGGGGCCGACACGGCGGAGGTAGCGGCGGAGTTTGCGAATGTTGTTACCGAGGTTGAAGGGGGGCAGGGGGCGTCGGCGGTCGAGCTGGGCGGCGAGTTCGAGGAAGCGACGGAAGGGGCCGCTGCGCATGATGGGGTTGGCTATGGGTGCGAAGGCAGCGCCGAATCGGCTCATGAATTCGCTGCGGGTGAGGACGTGCTGAGGGCGGGAGAGGCCATTGCGGCGGACGTATTCGGCGCGGGCTTCTAGCATGAGTTTGGGGATGTTGACGAGGGAGGGGCATTCGCGGGCGCAGGACTTGCAGTTGACGCAGAGGTCGGCGACGCGTCTGAATTCTTGGGAGGCGAGGAGGTCTTCGTCGAGCAGGCCGTGTAGCCAGTGGCGCATGAGGTTGGCTTTGGCGCGGGGGCTGGCGAGTTCGTCGCCGGTGGCGCGGAAGATGGGGCACATGGAGAGGGTGGGGTCGGCGGAGCGGCAGAGGCCGTTGCCGTTGCACTGTTCGATTTCGCGGGTGAGTTCGTCGTCGCGGAAGATGAGGTTGGTGGGTCGTTCGTTGAGGCTGTTGTTATGGTCAAAGCGGAGGTTTTTTGTGAGGACGTCGGGGTCGTCATTGATGATTTTGCCGGGGTTGAGCAGGTTGTGGGGATCGAAGATGTGTTTGAGCTGGCGGAAGAGTTCTGTGATTTCGGGGCCGTACTGTTTGGGGACGAAGGAGGCGCGGACGAGGCCCTCGCCGTGTTCGCCGCTGATGGTTCCGCCGAGGGACCAGACGAGATTGAAGACTTCGTCGGCGAGTTGTTGGAGTTTTCGGCGGTGTTCTGGAAGGTGGAGGTTGAGGAAGGGTCGGGTGTGTAGTTCGCCGTGGCCGGCGTGGGCGTAGTAGGCGACGGGGACGTTGAGTCGGGTGGTGATGTCGTGAAGGCGAGCGAGGTATTGGGCGAGTTGGTCGGGGTTGACGGCGATGTCTTCGATGATGGGTATGGGCTGGGCGGGGCCTTTGTCGCGGTAAAGGAGGGGTGTGGCGGCTTTTCGTGCGGCCCAGACACGTTGTTGAAGCTGGGGAGAGGTAATGGAGGTGGCAGCGTCGGGCCGGGCGTCGTGTGGTAGTTGTCGGGCGAATTTTTGGGCCTGTTGGAGGCGGTGTTCGAGGGCGTCGGGGTCGGGTCCGTCGAATTCGACGAGGAGAGAGGCGGCGGTGTCGGGGAGGACGTCGTGGTATTGAGGGTAGGCTTTTCGTGCGAGGGTGAGGAGGGTGCGGTCCATGAGTTCGCAGGCGGCGGGTGTGAGTTGGAGGAGATGGGGCACGGCGCGGGCCATGTGGGCGAGAGAGGGGAAGTTGAGCTGGAGGAGCATTTTGCAGGGTGGCAGGTCGACGAGGTTGAAGGTGGCCTGCGTTACGAGGGCGAGGGTGCCTTCGGAGCCGGCGAGTAGTTCGGCGAGGTTGACGGAGTTGTCGGGGGCGAGTGCGGCGAAGATGTTGTAGCCTGAGCCGTTGCGGTCGGTGGTTGGTTTGGCGCGGTCGAGGAGGTCGCGGTGGGGTGCGAGGAGGCTGTGGACAGCGTGGGTGTAGGCGGCGGCGGGGCCGTTGTTGTTCTGAGGGAGGTGTTGTCGGGTGACGGTGGCGTTCTGGGCGTCGGCGGTGATGATGTTGAGGCATTGGAGGTGGTTGCTGGTGTAGCCGAACTTGAGTGAGTGGGCGCCGGTGGCGTTGTTGGCGATCATGCCGCCGATGGTGGCGCGGTTGCCGCTGGCGGGGTCGGGTCCGATTTGTTTGTGGTGGTGGGCGAGTTGGCGGTTGAGCTGTTCGAGGACGATGCCGGGCTCGACGGAGACCTGGTTGGCGTCGAGGTCGAGGTTGATGAGGCGGTTGAGGTGTCGGCTGAAGTCGATGACGATGCCGACGCCGACGGCTTCGCCGGCGAGGCCGCTGCCGGCGCCGCGTGGGATGACGGAGAGGTGGTTCTGGGCGGCGTAGTGTAGGGTGGTGAGGACGTCGTTGACGTTAGCGGGCAGGACGACGGCGGCGGGGAGGATCTGGTAGATGCTGGCGTCGGTGCTGTAGATGGCGCGAGTGAGGCGGTCGGCGTGCACGGAGCCGGCCAGCGCGGCGTGCAAGTCACGGGCAATCTGTTGGCAACGGTCTTGAGGTAGGGTTTGTGCGTCTGCGGTCAGGGCCACGGGGGGGTACTCCATTTTATATAACACCATTATATTGTAGGGGTTTGTGTGAGGCAGAGCAATAGGTGCGGCGGGCAGTTGTTGTTGGGTTTGGGTTTGAGTGAGGGGCAAAATGGGCCTATATTTCGCTTGCTCGCAGCGTAGGGGGTATTAGAATGGAGTTTTTGGCGGCTTTTTGTGGGTCGAGGGGGAGCCATAGGGAAATCGGCAAGTGAAGGAGACAGATAGTGCTGGGATCATGGAAGTACCTGGAGAAGAGCGACTCGGACGTGTTCGCGATGATACAGCGGGAGGAGCGGCGGCAGCAGGGTTCGCTGAACATGATAGCGTCGGAGAATTACGCGTCGCCGGCGGTGCTGGTGGCGGCGGGTAGCTGTCTGACGAACAAGTATGCGGAGGGTCTTCCGGGGCGGCGGTACTACGGCGGTTGCGAGCACGTGGACGAGGTGGAGGCGTTGGCGATAGCGCGTTGTAAGGAGCTTTTTGGTTGCGAGCATGTTAATGTACAGCCTCATTCGGGCAGCCAGGCGAACATGGCGGTGTATCTGGCGGAGCTGGAGCCTGGGGATACGGTGCTGGCGATGAATTTGTCGCACGGGGGGCATTTGAGCCATGGTTTCAAGCTGAATTTCAGCGGTCATTTGTATAATTTCGTGCATTACGGTGTGCGGCGTGAGGACGAGCGTATTGATTATGATCAGATCAGCGCGTTGGCGGCGGAGCACAAGCCGAAGCTGATAGTGTGCGGGGCTAGTGCTTATCCGCGTGTGATCGATTTTGATCGGATAGCGGAGATAGCGCAGTCGCACGGGTCGCACACGCTGGCGGATATTGCGCATATTGCGGGGCTGGTGTGCACGGGCGAGCATCCGGATCCGGTGGGTGTTTGTGATTTTGTGACGAGCACGACGCATAAGACGTTGCGGGGGCCGCGGGCGGGGACGGTGATGTGTAAGGAGCAGTACGGCAAGGCGATCAACTCGGCGGTGTTTCCGGGGATGCAGGGGGGGCCATTGTGTCATGTGATAGCGGCGAAGGCGGTGGCTTTTGCGGAGGCGATGCGTCCTGAGTTCAAGCAGTATGCACGGCAGATCGTGCGGAACTGTGCGGCGTTGGCGGAGACGCTGATGAGTAAGGGGTTGCGGCTGTGCACGGGCGGGACGGATAATCATCTGGTGCTGGTGGATGTTCGGTCGTGTCATGAGTCGCTGACGGGAGCGGCGGCGGAGGCCTGGCTGGGTGAGGCGGGGGTCGTGGTGAATAAGAATCTGATTCCGTACGACGAGCGGAAGTCGGTGGAGACAAGTGGGATACGTATCGGTACGGCGGCGTTGACGACGCGAGGGCTTGAAGAAGATCATATGAGGCTGATCGGGGAGGGTATTGAGCAGGTGCTGCGTAGCGGCGGGGAAGGACCGGCGATCGAGCAGGTGCGTCATTTGAGCGAGGAGTTGTGCCGGGAGTTTCCGATTCCGGCGTAAGGGGGCGTTGGTGGTGGTGGGGGGGGGCATCCTAACGTAGGGCCTTATAATCAACAAAGGAACCGAAGGATGAAACGGACGATTACTGACCGTCTGCCGAGACCGCTAAAGAGACTCATACGTGAGCTTCTGGCTTATCGAGCGAGGCCAGACCAAACAGAGAACCTGCGTACTTCCACAAGTTTTGAGCACATCGGGCAAGCAGGCCCGGTCATCACAGAGGTTTTTGAACGGCTAAAGCCCATTCCTGGCTGGTTCAACGTAGACGATTGTGGCCATTTCCACCTAATCCTGTCGCTTCAGTCCGCCTGCGGGATTAAGGG
>CAYNXW010000186.1:0-5962 GCA_964401265.1 uncultured Pirellulales bacterium
GCACTTTCTTATGTCGCCCCTTCAGGGCTTTAGGGTCTGTTGTGGTTCTGTAACCCAGGGCGATGCCCTGGGCTATTTCATAGCGCCCCTTTGGGGCTTCTTGATGATTGGGCGAGAGCGCATTGTGTAGCGTTGTAGTACTAACCTTAGCTTCAATAGCTATCTTATATTCCCCCAGGGCGGAAAGTAGCTTTTTGCTCAGTTCCGCAGGCCGAGCAGCGCCCGCCCGGCGTTTTGACTAAGCCACTCATAGCGTGTAGAATGGGCACGCTTGAGGAGTATTATGTGGAATCTGAACGACCTTAAACAAATCGAGTATGAATCGGGCTATTCTTTCCTGGCGGTTCTTGATGACAATACAAGCGCTGTCATTGATTTTTCTGACTACCTCCAGCGGGGGCCGGTGTTTGAGCCACTACGCGACCTCTCTCGTTCTTCCGACAGGCAAGAATCGAGGGCGGCACTATCGCTTGGCTCAACGGCGCGGACATTGCCCCTGAAACCCTCTATGAGAAGTGCGAAGAATTGAATGCGATCGACAAGAAATAGCTTCCCGTTTCACAGTCGGTGACTCTTTCGCTATTTTCCCTCCAGAAATATATCCCGGATGTCGCGCAGGGTGTAGCCGCTATCGTTAAGCTGTTTGATCAGCTTGATTCGCTTGATGGCGTCGGTCCCGAAGAGTTGATGCCCCCCTGCCGTCCGCTCGGTAGGCTCGATGAGCCCCACCATCAGATAGTACTGTAAGGTCTGCTTGGACACCCCTGCTGCGTTGGCAGCCTCGGCCGTGCGCAACAGCTCACGGCCCGCCCCCGCTTTGCTGCTTGTGTCCTTGCTCGACACGCCAACTCACCCCGTCGGCTGGGCGTGCCCCTGGCCGCCTGGCTTCACTCCGCCAGGGCGTTTGGCCCGCTCAGCACTCCGCCTTCACCATGAAAAAAGACTGCCCAGCCCCCACTCACCGCGAGCCTTCTCCGACACCATCGCATCGGCCTTTTCCAGCTCCACCAGCAGAATCCGCCGCTCGCTGAACTGCTGATACTTGTCGCTGCGTACAAAACTCACACTCCGCGGCAACACCAGCCCCTCCGGTGTCGCCTCGTACTCGTCCAGCAGCACCGCCATATACCCGAAGGCATCCCCATCCAGGTGATAGCGAAGCCACATCCGATCGTAGAGCATCGTCTCGGCGTCCACCCAGATGACCAGTAAATCACCCGGACGACCTGCCTGTCCCTCTGCCCCGCTGTTGAGCAAGGCCCCGGTCACCTCGATCTTATGCATCGAACGCCCGCCCTGCTGCTCCAACGCCCCATAGCGAACCGTATAATCCTCACGCAGAAGGGCCGTGGCACCCAGGAGCCCCTCCGCCAGCAGTCGCAGCTTCAGGGCGGCTCCCCTCGCCGTCACCTTGGCCGCCGCTGAAGGCTCCTGACCTGCCTCCTCCGCAGTCATAGCCCCCTCCTTCAACACCTCTGCCTTGCCGTAACGGTCCATCCGCTCCGTGAGCACCCCGCTGGGCTCGACGCTGCGGCTCTCGATCGTGCTCTCCCCGAAAGGCCTTACGACAAAATGCTGCTCGATGAGCGTCTTGGCGCCCGCCTCCTCGAAGACGGTGCTGATCGCCGTCGCCTCCAGCTGCTTCACGCGTGCCCACAACCCCATCCCCCCGGTCGCTTCCATATTGCCCTGCACCGTCGTAAACACGCGCCGCTCCCCCAAGGTCTTGAGGTGCTCACCCATCTGCTCTTCGGTGCTCGCACAGCCCCACTGCAACCCCACCAAGGCTGCCACACCGATCACCAGAGCCCAATGCCAAGACCTGGAATTCGCACCCTCAACTCTCATGCTTGCATCTCCAACCCACCCCGCTCACCATGCCCCGCTTTCCTGGTTAACGTCCTATAATCCAGACACCCTCCGCCTGACGCAGTCTAATCCAGCCGCCCTGCCATTGCAATCCCTATTCTAAGGCCTTGCGCTCTCCGCCGGCCGGGGCCACCAAAAAAGAACGCCCGGGCCTCCTCGACCCGAGCGTTTCCTTAACGTCTTAACGTAACTGCAGCACTGGGCCTACGCCTCGGCCATCCGCTTGTACTGCTGGTAACGCTCGGCATATTCCACCGCCAACTGCTCGTGGAGCCGCTTGGCCTCTTCGGGGAACTGCTTGGTCAGTGTCTTGTAACGCACTTCACCCATCAGATAGTCGTTCAGGTCCGCGGTGGGCTCTTTCGAGTCCAACTGCAGCGGGTTCTTCCCCTGGGCCTTTAGAAGCGGGTTGTAGCGATACAGCAACCAGTAGCCGCAATCCACGGCACGCTTTTCTTCTTCCTGGCTGAGGCCCATGTTGATCCCATGATTGATGCAAGGCGAATAGGCCATGATCAGCGACGGACCTGCGTAGCTTTCCGCCTCTGTCAGCGCCTTGATCAACTGGTTCTTGTTGGCTCCCATCGACACCGACGCGACGTACACATAGCCGTACGTCATGGCAATCTGGCCCAGATCCTTCTTCTTGGTCTTTTTGCCCGATGCGGCAAATTTCGCCACCGAACCGGTCGGCGTCGCCTTGCTGCTCTGGCCTCCCGTGTTCGAATATACCTCGGTATCCATCACCAGAATGTTGACGTCCTCGCCGCTGGCAATCACATGATCCAGGCCGCCAAAACCAATGTCATAGGCCCAGCCATCGCCACCGAACACCCAGATGCTCTTCTTGGTGAACAAGTCCTGCATCGAGAGAATCTCACTTAGCAAAGGCTGATTGGCTCCCTCCTTGGCGAGCAACTCCCGCAGCGTATCGCCCACCTGTCGGCTCTTGTCGCTCTCGTTCATACAATTGAGCCAGGTCTGCATCGCCTCTTTGAGCTGAGCCGAGACGTCCAGCTGCAACGCCTCGTGCATCTTCAAAGCCAACCGATTGCGCCGCTGTGTGAACGCCAGGTTAAACCCGTAGCCAAACTCGGCGTTGTCCTCAAACAGCGAATTCGCCCACACCGGACCATGCCCCTTAGCGTTGACCGTATAGGGGCAACTCGGCGCCGACCCGCCATAAATGCTCGAACAGCCCGTGGCGTTGCCGATCACCATCCGGTCGCCGAACAACTGGGTAATCACCTTGACATAAGGCGTCTCACCGCAGCCCGCACAGGCGCCGTTGAACTCGAACAAAGGCTGTTCGAACTGGCTGCCCTTTACCGAATCCTTCTTCATCGGGTTACGCAGGGGCACTTTCATCGCAAAGTCCCAGTTTTCCACTTGAACCTCACGCTGGCTGTCCAAAGGCTTCATCACCAGCGCTTTCTCCTTGGCCGGACACACGTCCGCACAGTTGCCGCAACCTGTGCAGTCCAGGGTGCTGATCTGAATCCGATACTGATACTCCTTGACGCCCGGGCCCTTGCCGCCAATCGTCTCGAAAGTCGCCGGCGCGTCCTTCAACTCATCCTCCGTCGCCAGTATAGGCCTGATGACGGCGTGAGGACAGACAAACGCACATTGGTTACACTGGATACAGTTCTCTTTTATCCACTGCGGCACATTGATCGCTATGCCGCGTTTTTCGTACTTCGTTGTTGCGGTGGGGTACGTGCCGTCAGCGGCACAACCGTCGTAGACGCCCTCCAACTCATCGGCGAACGCACTGACCGGCAGTTTTCTGCCTTGCTGCGCCAGCATCGGACGCATCACCTCGCTGACAAACGCGGGCTCATCATACTGCGGGGCCTCTTCCAGTGGCGCCTGGGCCCAACTCGCCGGATAGGTTACCTCTTCGACGTGCTCCAACGCCGCGTCGACGCCGGCCCAGTTCATCTGCACGACCTTGTCCCCCTTGCGGCCGTAGGTCTTCTTGATCGCGCCCTTCAGGTGCTCGATCGCTTCCTCCACGGGCAGCACACCGGCCAGTTTGAAGAACGCCGTCTGCATGATCATGTTGATCCGCTGGCCCAAGCCCACCTCGCCGGCGATCTTCACCGCGTCGATGTTGTAGAACTTCAACTTCTTCTGAGCGATCGCCCGCTTCATCGACCCGGGCAGCTCATGCTCCATCTCGTCGAGCGACCAGGGCGAGTTCAACACGAAGGTGCCGCCCTGCTTGATTCCCTCCAGCACGTCGTACAACCGCACGTACGCCCGGTTGTGACAGGCGACATAGTCCGCCACGTCGATCAAATAGGGCGACTGGATCGGCTGCTCGCCAAAACGCAAATGCGACACCGTCACGCCGCCCGACTTCTTGCTGTCGTAGGCAAAATAACCCTGGGCGTACAAATCGGTATTGTCACCAATAATCTTGATGGCATTCTTATTGGCGCCCACCGTTCCGTCGCTGCCCAGCCCCCAGAACTTGCACCGCACCGTTCCCTTGGGCGAGGCGTCCACCGCCTCGGTCACCGCCAGCGACGTCAGCGTCACATCGTCCTCGATCCCCACCGTAAAGTGGTTCTTCGGCTCATTCATCGCCAGATTGTCGTACACTGCCTTGACCATCGACGGGCTGAACTCCGCACTCGAAAGGCCATAACGGCCGCCCACGATCATCGGGCGCACGTCCTCATCCACATAGGCCGTGCAGACGTCCTCATACAAAGGCTCACCCAGGCTGCCGGGCTCCTTCGTCCGATCCAGGACCACCAGGCGCTTGCAGGTCGCCGGCACCGCCGCCCGCAAATCCACACCCGAGAAAGGCCGGTACAACCGCACCTTCACCAGCCCGACCTTCTCTCCCCGGCCCACCAGGTAGTTGACCGTCTCTTCGATCACGTCGCAACCGCTGCCCATCGCCACGATCACACGCTCCGCGTCCGGCGTGCCCACATAATCGAAGAGATGATAATGCCGCCCGATCACCGCCCCCAGCTCGTCCATGGTCGCCTGCACAATCCCAGGCACCGCTTGATAGTAGCGATTGCACGCCTCGCGTGCCTGGAAGAACGTGTCCGGATTCTGTGCCGTACCGCGCAACTGCGGATTTTCCGGATTCATCGCACGCTTGCGGAAATTCTCGATCGCCCCCCAGTCCGCCAGCCGTGCCATCGTCTCATAGTCGATCATCTCCACCTTCTGGATCTCGTGGCTGGTGCGAAAACCGTCGAAGAAGTTGACGAAGGGCACCTTGGCCTTGAGGGTCGCCAGATGACACACGGTCCCCAGATCCATCACTTCCTGCACCGACGAGCACGCCAAGAGTCCAAACCCTGTTTGCCGAACCGCCATCACATCGCCATGGTCGCCAAAAATGCTCAAGGCGTGACTTGCCACCGTCCGCGCGGACACATGAAAGACACAGGGCATCAACTCGCCGGCGATCTTGTACATGTTCGGGATCATCAACAGCAGGCCCTGGCTGGCCGTGAAGGTCGTCGTCAGCGCCCCGGCCGCCAGTGAACCATGGACCGCCCCAGCAGCGCCCGCCTCGGACTGCATTTCACGGACCAGCAACTCCTGGCCGAAGATGTTTTTGCGGCCGTATGCCGCCCAGTCGTCCACCTGCTCGCCCATCACCGACGAAGGGGTGATCGGGTAAATCGCCGCCACATCGCTAAACGCGTACGCCACATGGGCGGCCGCCGTGTTACCGTCAATCGTCTTCATTACCTTCTCTTTCGGCTTGACATTCTCTACCACCGTACCCGTCTGCGCCGTCGTCATTTATCAATACCTCCGCGGATCAAAAACTTCCCGACTCGTATGCCTCTAACACCGACACACGCGTCCGATTATAGTAAACATCTCGCTCAAAATCTCTGTACGCCCCCGGCTTGCGACAACCACCCCGCCGCGCCGCCATACATCCTCTCGAAGCCCGCTCCCGTCCGCCCCCGCCTTCTAGTGCCCCCGCAGCGACGGGCGACTGGGGCCCTAGAGCCCACCGCGCCAGTTAGACGCCCTACCCGTTCGCCCCAAGCCAGCCTACCACCTATCTCCGCCCTTGGCAAGCCCTTTCCCAACCCTCTTTGGG
>CAYNXW010000187.1:0-5946 GCA_964401265.1 uncultured Pirellulales bacterium
AGATACGTTGTTTTTCCTGATCGATGCCGATGACGAGCACGTCGATCTGTTGGCCCGGTTGGAGGATTTCTTCCGGTTTGTTGACGCGGCTCCAGCTCATTTCGCTCACGTGGAGCAGGCCATCGACGCCGCCGATATCGACGAAGGCGCCGTAATCGGCCAAGCTGCGGACGACCCCGTGACGGTTCTGGCCCACGGCGATTTCTTCCCAGATTTTTTCCTGCTGTTCCTGCCTTTCGCGGGCAAGCACGTTGCGTCGGCTCAGCACGATGTTGTTGTCGCCACGTTCGACTTCGATAACCTCACAGATGAATTTCTCGCCGATGAGAGAGTCGAGATCTTCGATGCGGACGAAATCGACTTGTGAGGCGGGGATGAAGGCACGAATGCCTTTGAGGTCGACTTCGAGGCCGCCCTTGTTGGCACCGACGACGCGGGCTTCGACAAGGCCACCGACGTGGAGCTTGCGTCGAAGCAGCTGTTGTTCGGCACCTTTGCGGCTGACAAGGACCAGACCGTCTTTCTGGTCGTAGCCGATGATGGAAACGTCGATAGTCTGGCCCACTTCGAACCGTTCGTTATCCGCCAGTTCGTCGCGTGACAGGGCCGCCTGGGACTTGGAGCCCAGGTCGATGAAGACATCGTCGTTGCTCACGGCGATCACCTTGCCGCGGATCACCCCGGGGGGCGGATTATCTGGGGAGGTCTTGGGGGCCTGCTTGGGTTGGCGGCCGGCTTGTTCGTAGAGTTCCATGACACTGGCGTCGCCCAGAGCGGCTTGGACCTCACGGTTAAGCTCTTCGTCGATATCGAGGGCGAAGTCGCGTGGCGAGGGGGTGCTCACGGGTGGTGGGGACGTGGGGGCCGGTTGCGCCGCAGCGGAGGCGTCGGCAGGTGCCGGTTGAGCCGGTGGCGTTTGAGCTGGTGTGGGTGCGGGCGCCGGAGCCGATTGCCCAGAGGCAGGCTCTGTCATGGACGAGCCAGCTTGCTCGGACGCAGGCCCTGGCGGGGGTGTCGCCGGGGCAGAAGGTTGCGCAGGGGGCGTAGACTCAGGCATCGGCTCCGGTGCAGATTGCTGAGCCGGGCCAGAGTGACTCTGAGGCGTGGGGCTAGCCTGGGGCCCCTGGGGCGTCTGAGGGGTCGGAGCCGGTTGTTGGGGCTCGGTTGAGGGCTGCTCTTGGGGATCGGCCGATTGGTTACGTTGGGAGGGGTCGAAATCAGTCATGAAAGGTACCTTGGACAAAAAAGCAATTTTGGCTCTACGGCTTCCTAACAATAGGGACCAGTTTTTTGAGCACAGGATTTTACAAGGTTTCTGGGGGTTTGTCCACAGTTAATGAGCGGCTTATCAACGGAACTCGGCCAGCTGTGAGCGGCGCTGCGTAACGGCGTGGTGGGCCAGTCGTGTGGGTTCGGGCAGACGATAGCGGGTGCAGGCGTCCAGGACGAAACGGACGGCTTGGCTAAGATTGACGCGGTGGCCGACGGAGACATAGACCGGTTTGACGTTGGTGCGGGTGCGAACGACTTTGCCGATGATATCGGTTCCGTCGCGCAGGGTGCACTGGCAGGCGCGTTTGGGGCCTACGTGACGGTGCTGGCCAATGAGCCGGCTCTTGGCACAGCCGATCGTGGGCCAATCGAGCTGGACGCCGACGTGGCAAGCCAGCCCGCAGCGTCGGGGGTGGGCCAATCCCTGCCCGTCGAGAATGAGCACATCGGGCGGCTCTCGCAGTGCCCGGGCAGCGGCAAGGATGGCCGGGGCTTCGCGAAAGGAGAGCAGACCGGGGATATAGGGAAAGTCGAGTGGGGCCCGGGCATGGGCGATTTCTACCCTTTGAAGCTCGGGCCAGGCGAGGACCACGACAGCCGCCAGGCAGTGCTTGCCATCGGGAGAAAAGGCCGCGTCGGCACCGCCAATGCGGTGGATGGGGCCTTCCAGCGGGCACTGGCGGACCTGGCGGGCCAGCTCTTTTTGCAGGGCAATATACTGTCCGAAGCGTCCTTCAGGGGCTTTCATAGGTAAGGCCCTAACAAGAATTTATGTAATTTCCTATTTTAGCACGGTTTATGCAGGGGCAAAAAGAATAATCGTCGACAAGAGGGCCCTTGACAAGGCCGGCCAAGTTGCTAGACTGTCAGGACGAGACGAGGGCCTGCGCGCTGGGCACAGGGCAAGGCGGGGATTAGCCTGGAGTAAGCGAGAGAAGGCTATGCATAAAACACGAGGATGGTTCTGGTTGGCATCAGCGGGCTTGCTGGCAAGCGCGTTGCTGGCCGTGTGGGGCGTCAGTAGCGTCAAGGCCGCCCCGGAGCCGGCCTTGGTCCAAGGCCCGGGCACGTGGCAACTGGAGTTTCAGTTGTACAACGACCGGCCCGCACCGATTACGTTGCAGGTGCCCGGCACTAACGAAGTAAAGACCTATTGGTACCTGTTGTACAAGGTGACGAATCCGACGGACAAGGCGATAAACTTTTATCCGCGGTTCGAGATGTTCACGGACACGTTGCATCTCTCACGCGGTGGCGTGGCCGAACGTCGGTACGTGTATGAAGCGATTCGCAAGCGATACGCCGGGACCATTCCATTAATGGAGCCCTCGGCGATGGTGGCCGGTCGAATCCTGGTGGGCGAGGACAACGCCCGGGATTCGGTGGCGGTGTTTGAGGATTTCGATCCGAAGGCAACACGGGTCAAGGTCTTCGTAATGGGCCTGAGCAACGAGACGGTCACCGTACCCTCGCCGGTGCGGGTGGATAAGGAAACGGCCGAACCGGTCGAGGTGTTGTTGCGAAAGACATTGGCACTGGAATACCGAGTGGCGGGTGATCCGCGAGATCCGGGCAACCGGGCCATGCTGTATCAGAACCGTGACTGGGTCATGCGTTGAGTATATAATGATAGTGGTAAGGTGAGCGGGGGCGTACGAGCAGGAGAACGATTGTGGCACATAAGAAGGGACAAGGTTCATCGCGGAACGGTCGGGACAGCAATCCTCAACATCGAGGACTCAAGGTCTCGGGCGGACAGCAGATCAAGGCCGGAACGATCATTGTGCGTCAGTGCGGCACGCCCTACAAGCCGGGCAAGAATGTCGGACTCGGTCGCGACAATACCCTGTTTGCCTTGACGGCAGGCCAGGTGATATTTGAAGGTCGACGCGTCAGCGTAACCTGAATTGTCACGTCGCCCCCGGCGAACACTTGGTAACGGGTGTCTAACGCGCGGGCGGCTCGGGACGAGCCAAAGGTCTGATGCATGGAAGTTGTGAGAGCGGCGCGATGGACGCTGCTCTCTTTTTTTTGGCATCGAATGTAGTGCTAGGGGCTGCGTGGGTGATCTTGAGCAATGTTTGTCGACGAAGCTGAGATTCATGTAAAGGCGGGCGACGGGGGCCACGGTTGCGTGAGCTTTCGCCGCGAGCGGTTCATACCCAAGGGCGGCCCGGACGGGGGCGACGGGGGCCGTGGCGGCGGCGTGTACCTGCAGGCAAGCGAGCAGGTGGATACGCTGTTGGATTTTTCCGGCAAGCACCACTGGCACGCCGAGCGTGGCGGCAACGGAACCGGCAAGGACTGCACCGGTAAGAACGGGCAGGATCTCAACATCGTCGTGCCCGTCGGAACGCTGGTCTACGACGTCGACGACGATTTGCTCTTGAAGGACCTGAGCGAGCCGGGCCAGCGGGTGTGCGTAGCGAGGCCCGGGCGCGGGGGGTATGGCAACGCCCGGTTTGCCAGCGCCACCCAGCAGACACCGCGCTTTGCCGAGCCGGGCAAGCCGGGCCAGGAACGCAACCTGCGTCTGGAGTTGAAACTCATTGCGGACGTGGGGCTGGTGGGCCTGCCCAACGCGGGCAAGAGCACGCTGCTTTCGCGAATATCGGCAGCGAGGCCCAAGGTGGCCGCCTATCCGTTTACAACATTGCAGCCAAACCTGGGGATTATTGAGCTGAGCGGCTATCGGCGGTTTGTGGTCGCGGATATTCCGGGGTTGATCGAGGGCTCGCACCTGGGGCACGGGTTGGGCCATGATTTCCTGCGTCACATCGAGCGAACGCGGGTGCTGGTGCATCTGGTGGATGTGTCGGGCCTGGACGGTTCGGACCCGGCACAGTCCTACGAGGTGATTCGGGCCGAGTTGAGCCAGTACAGCCAGGTGTTGGCGGGCAAGCCCGAGGTGGTGGTGGCCTCCAAAATAGACCTGGATCCGACCGGCGAGAAGGTGGAGACTTTTTCCCAGACGCTGGACACTAAGGTGCTGGCCGTTTCGGCGGTGACCGGGCAGAACCTGGGGCCCCTCACGGAACGGCTCTGGCAAGAGGTCGTGGCGGCCAGAGAGGCCCAGAAAGAGACCGAAGAACAACTGCCCCAGGAATCGGCCGCCGGGCCGGAGAGAATCGACTCGGTAGCGGCCGACGAAGAAACCCCCGACGACTGACGATCTGGGCAAAGCGGAACATTATCTTAAAGGTGGCATTATGGACCTGATGGCGGTGGATATCGGCAACACACGCGTGGGGCTGGGGGTATTCGTGCAGGATGAACTCAAGCGCGTCGAACGGTTTGAAGTAGGGGCGTCGCCGGAGTGGGCCCAGTCTTTGCGGCAGACGCTCCAGCAGATGCGCCAGTTATGCGGAGAGCAGCCTCTGGGTGCGCGAACGGTGCCCGTCGTGGCCAGCTCGGTCAATGAGGACATACTCGCCGTGCTGCGTGAGACGGTGGGGGACGCTCTGGAACAGAACGTACTGGTCATTGGACATGACGTGCCGCTGGAAATGAAGCTGGCGATTGAGAATCCCGAGTCGGTGGGTTCGGATCGTCTCGTGACGGCCTCGGCAGCCTACGAGGTGGTGGGCGACGCCGTGGTGGTGGCGGACTTCGGCACGGCCACAACCATTGACTGCGTCGACCATTACGGAATCTTCCTGGGCGGAGCCATTCTGCCCGGATTGGCCCTGGCGGCAGAATCGTTGGCGCAGCACACAGCGTCCCTGCCCCAGGTGGAAATCAAGGTGCCCGACGGCGCCTACGGAACAAACACGACCTCGGCCATCCAACACGGACTCTACTACGGCGCCATCGGCGCCCTGCGGGGTATTGTCGAACGGTATGCGACAGAATTGGGGCGATGGCCTCAGTTGGTCGTCACCGGAGGCTATGGCAAACTGGTCGCCGAGGGGTGCGACTTTGTGGATTCTCTGGTGCCCGATTTGTGCCTGGACGGGATCTTCTGGGCATACAAAAAGCACTGGGCCGCCATGCAACAACAGACACAGGCGGAGCTCGACTCACTCAAGCAGCAACTGGGCCTGGACGAAACACCACAAGCGGAAGGCGACTCGTGACTGTGCGCGGCGCCGTGCTGACCCCTACGGGCGTCGCGGCCATTGCCACCGTCCGCCTGACGGGCACGGGCAGCGTCGCAATATTGGAGTCGCTCTGGCAGGATCCGGCAGCCGACTTCACCGCCGACCGATTGGTCTACGGACACATCGGCGACGGCCAGGAAACCATCGATAATGTGGTCGCGGTCGTCGACGGCAACGCCACCCAGGTGGATATCAGTTGCCATGGGGGCCCCCGAATAATCGAACGTTTGCTGGCGGCGCTGCGGCAACAAGGCGTGGAGATCGTACCCTGGCAGGCGCTGGTCGATAGCCATTCCCTGCCGGGCGAGGTGACGCTGAAGCTGCCCGATGCCAAGACGCAACTGGGTGCCTTGGCGGTGGCCGCTCAGCATCCGGGCGGGCTCACCGACTGGGCCTTACGAACACGCGAAGCGGTGGCCAACCATACCATGTCCTTCGGCGAACTGCGCGAGGATATCCACTCCTTGCTCGTAACATTCAAGGTAGGCCGTCGTTTGCTGGAACCCGCAACCGTCGTGCTGGCCGGGCCGGTCAACGCTGGCAAAAGCAGCCTGGCTAACGCCCTGACCGGTGG
>CAYNXW010000188.1:0-5931 GCA_964401265.1 uncultured Pirellulales bacterium
CGTCTTTTCTCGCCACGGATCCGGTGAGTTCCCCGTTGACGAACTTCGGGCGGGTGAATTTTGGCGTGGGGGTTGGTGCGATTGTGATGTTGATTCGTTTCAAGGGGGGGTATCCGGAAGGGTTGATGTACGCGATTTTGCTGATGAATTCGATGACGCCGCTGTTGGATCGGTGGACGGGGCCGGTGCCGGTTGGTGGGCATGTAGCTAAGCCGAAGGCGCAGGGGGCGTCCTGATGAGAGAACACGCTAGAGCGTGGACTCTTTGGGAATATGTTGTCGCCAAGGGACGAAGAAGAAGACAGGCACAGGGTAGACGGCGATGACCCCCTACTGACGTAGGGGGCTTTAAGACGCGGGCAAGATGCCCGCGACACGGGAAGAGACGCGGGTGAGATGGCCGCGACACGGGAAGAGACATGGGCAAGATGCCCATGCCACGCGAGAAAGAGGCTAGAAGCAGTGCTGATTAATTTTTTGAAGCAATCCTGGCTGGTGATCGTATCGTCGCTGGTGTTTGGGGTGCTGGTGGCGGTGGTGCACGGGCAGCTGGCGGGTCGAATCGGCGCGAACGAGCGTTCGGTTTTTGAAGGGGCGATGCAGGCCACGTTCGTCGCGAACGCGCGGTCGCAGGAGCGGTCCACCGTCGACGGCGAGGGGAATTCCGTGCCCTATTACCTGGTGGAAGGACCAGAGGGGCAGAAGCTGGGTTATGCGATTGAGATTGTTGGCAGCGGTTTTGTGGATAAGATCAAGCTGCTTGTCTCGGTGGGGCCTAAGGCGGAGAAGATACTTGGTATCGCGGTGCTCAAGAGCAGCGAAACGCCGGGCTATGGCGACGACATCAACGACCCTTTGTGGGAGGCGCAGTTTGCGGGGGCGGCGGCGACGGAGAAGCTTGAAGTGATTACTACGGGCGACGTGGGTCGGGTGGATAATCAGATTGTCGCGATTACGGGGGCAACGATCAGCTCGGAGGCGGTTGCGAGTATTGTGAACAAGGCGATTGGGATTTTGCGCGGGGCGGTTGAGGAGCGGAGCGTGGATGATAAGTAGGGGGGTAGTGACGTGAATCTTAGAGTTGAGATTTTAGAGAAGAGTACCCCCTACTGACGTAGGGGGCTTTAAGACGTTGGAGTGAATTATGGCAGAAAGCAACCTGTTGCCTTGTGAGGCGTTGAGCCATTTTGGTCGCGGTCTCTGGCAGGAGAACGCGATATTTCGCCAGCTGTTGGGGATGTGTCCGACGTTGGCGGTGACGGGTGCTTTGCAGCCGGCGTTGACGATGGGGGTGGCGACGACTTTTGTTCTGGTGTGCTCGGCGTTGGTGGTGTCGGCGATGCGTAATCTGCTGGTGGGTCATCTGCGTATATTGATGTTTACGCTGACGATCGCGACGTTTGTCACCATTGCGGATCTTCTGTTGCGGGCTTATCTGCCGGCGATGAGCGCGCGGCTGGGTCCTTATGTTCCTTTGATTATTGTTAATTGCGTGATCATCGGGCGGGCAGAAGCGTGCGCCAGTCGGCAGGGCATGTTCACGAGCCTGAGCGACGCGTTGGGGACGGGGCTGGGCTTTACGCTGGGGTTGTGCGTGCTGGGCGCTGTGCGCGAGGTCATGGCGGACGGGACGCTTTGGACACATGCGGTGATGCCGGACGGGTTTGTGAATTGGAACGTGATGAAGCTGCCGGCGGGTGCGTTTTTGACGCTGGGTATTTTGTTGGGGCTGGTAAATCAGTGTTCGCTGCGGAAGAAGAAGGCGGGCACAGGGTAAATGGAAGATGACCCCCTACTGACGTAGGGGGCTTGAGGACGCGGGCAAGATGGTCGCGACACGGGAAGAGACGCGGGCGAGATGGTCGCGACACGGAGCAGAGACGCGGGTGCGATGGTTGTGACATGGCGAGGGACCCCCTACTGACGTAGGGGGCTTGAGGACGCGGGCAAGATGCCCGCGACACGAGAAGAGACGTGGGCAAGATGGTCGCGACACGGAGAAGAGACGTGGGTGCGATGGTCGTGACGCGGAGAAGAGACGCGGGTGAGATGGTTGTGATATGGTAAGAATCGTGGGTGCGATTTATGCGACGCGATAGAGGAATGCAGGGTTAGGTTATGGATAGTGTGATGAATCTGGTGCTGGTGTTTATTTCCATCGCGCTGGTGAACAACCTGGTGCTGACGAAGTTTCTGGGGATCTGTCCGTATCTGGGCGTGTCGCGGCGGGTGGACATGGCATTTGGCATGGGGATGGCGGTGACGTTTGTCATTACCATCAGCGGGACGGTGACGTGGGCGCTCAACAACCTGATCCTCAAGGAAGTGGGGCTGGATTATCTGAAGTACATTGCCTTTATCATGGTCATCGCGAGCATGGTGCAGCTGGTGGAGATGTACGTCCGGCGTTTTTTTCCGTCGCTGTATAAGAGTTTCGGGCTTTATCTGCCGCTGATCACGACGAACTGCGCGATTCTGGGGACGTGCCTGTTCATTGATTTGTGGGAGTATGGGCCTTTGGAGGCGTTGGTGGCGAGTCTGGGGGGTGGATTGGGCTTTACGCTGGTGATATGCATGATGGGGGGGATACGAGAGAACCTGGAGTGGGCGGACGTGCCGCGGGCGCTGCGTGGGGCGGGTATTACGTTGATTACGGCGGGCATCATGACGTTGGCGTTTATGGGATTTTCGGGTATGATTCGCGGGTGAATAACGAGACATGAAATTGTTTTCTGATTTAATACTAGAGAATGGCGGGGTGTTGGCGGTGCTCAATACCTTGGAGATAGGTGAGGCGGGGCTGGTGCTGCTAGGCGTTGGAGTGACGTTTGCGGTGGTACTGAATATCGCGCATGCGCGGTTGAAGGTGGAGCGTGACCCGGTGGTGGAGGCGATAGAGGGGGCGTTGCCTGGGGCGAATTGCGGCGGTTGCGGGTTTCCGGGTTGCAGCGCGTATGCGGAGGCATTGGCCAAGGATCACAAGCTGCTGGGCAAGTGCGGTCCTGGGGGCGATGCGCTTTTGCAGCAGTTGGCGGGGATGCTGGGAGTGGAGGCGGAGTCTAGCGCACCGCTTCGTCCGGTGGTGCACTGCGCGGCGCGTGAGGGTGACCGGATGGGCGGGGGCTGTTACGAGGGGATCCGGGGCTGCAGCGAGGCGCAGACGATCTCGGGGGCGATGGGTTGTCCTTATGGGTGTCTGGGCTTTGGCGACTGTGTGGGTGCTTGCGAGTTTGACGCTATCGACGTTGTTGACGGATTGGCCAAAGTGGATTACAAGAAGTGCGTCGGTTGCGGCGCGTGCGTGGAGGTATGCCCACGTCAGATTATCGAGCTGGTGCCCTTCAAGGAAGAGTCGATGCTGATCGTGGCGTGTTCGAGCATGGACAAGGCCAAAGAGGTGCGTAGCTACTGCAAGGTGGGCTGTGTAGGCTGTGGCCTTTGCGCCAAGCTGGAGCCGACGTTGTTTCAGATGCGTCAGAACCTGGCGGCGATAGACTACGAGCAGTATGGCCGATGGGTGGCCAGCGAGAAGGCGGTCGAGAAGTGTCCGCGAGCGGCGATGATGCTGGTGGGCGAAGCAGGTGTGCAATTGGCTAGTGAGGCCCTGGAAGCGGCGCAGGCGGCCGTTGGGGCGAAGGGCTCGCAATCAGAAGCCAGAGAGGCTTAGACAACGCTGTTTAATGCGTTAAGACATGGAGAACAGTGCCGGAATGCGGCGGGAGCGTAACTCGACATTGGGGAAGAATCAGGAGGCATAGCGGATGAACATGGCAAGAGCAATTCTGCAAACCGACGTGGCAGGACACAGTCCGGTACGGGGCAAGGTGCGTGACATTTACGACCTGGGCGACAAGCTGCTGATCGTGGCGACGGATCGGATCAGCGCGTTCGACGTGATTATGGCCAACGGCATTCCGGACAAGGGCAAGGTGCTGACGCAGATATCGCTTTTCTGGCTGGATTGGCTGGGCGTTCAGGTGAAGAACCACCTGATCAGCGCGGAGACGGCAGATTTCGGTAGGGACTTTGCTGCCTACGCCGACGATCTTGCCGGGCGCAGCATGCTGGTGAAGAAGACGCAGGTGCTTCCGGTGGAGTGTGTCGTTCGGGGTTATCTGGCGGGTTCGGGGTGGAAGGAGTACCAGCAGGATCAGAGCGTCTGCGGCCATAAGTTGCCGGGTGGGTTGCGACAGTGCGACCAGTTGCCCGAGCCTATTTTCACGCCGGCGACGAAGGCGGAGCTGGGAGAACACGACGAGAACATTGATTTTGATCGTGCGGTGTCCATTCTGGGCAGTGAGCACGCTGCGTATGTCCGTGATAAGAGCCTTGCCATCTACCGTCGTGCGGCGGCCTACGCGGCGGAGCGGGGCATCATTCTGGCGGATACGAAATTTGAGTGGGGTCTGGACGGCGACGACATCATTCTGATCGACGAGGTGCTCACGCCGGACTCGTCTCGTTTCTGGCCGGCGGACAAGTATGCGGCAGGGCGAGACCAGGAAAGTTTCGACAAGCAGTTTGTTCGGAATTATCTTGAAAGCATAGGTTTCGACAAGCAGCCTCCGGGGCCGGAATTGCCGGCGGATGTAATCGACGGGACCAGCCAACGTTACGCGGAGGCGTACGAGCGTCTGAGCGGGCACGCCTTGCGGAGCTGAGCAGGGGGCCGGCGAAGAGACTGTGCATATGTTTTATCTTTTATTTTGGACGGTTGGGTCTGCGAGAGGCAGACATGTTGCGTTAACGGGTGACTAAGTGGGTATGGCGTCAAAGACGGTAAAGCATTGGGTGGGGATGGTGGTGTTGCTTTGCGCGGTGGCGGGCCAGTTTGGTTGCGAGGCGTTGCGTAACAGTCGGGGCATGCAGATCACGTACAACTATGTGAAGACCGCGGACGGCGTTACGCTGGCGTTGCGTCGTTATAAACCGGATCAGGTGGCTGCGGACCGGGACCCGGTCATTCTGTGTCACGGTCTGGGTTACAATCTGCTGTTTTGGGATCTGGCGGATCGGACGTCGCTGGCGCGTTACCTGGCACGGGAGGGTTTTGACGTCTGGTCACTTTCGTTGCGAGGAGCGTATCCGAGCAGTCAGTCTCTCAACAGCACGCTGCGTAAGATGAGCCGTTTTAATCTTCCGCCGGAGATGCTCAAGACGCTGCAGAAGAGGCTGGGGGATATTCGCATCACGAATTGGTCGGTGGACGATCACATTCAACTTGACGTGCCCACGGCGATAGCGTTTGTTCAGGCGGAGACGGGTCACAAGCGAGTGCACTGGATAGGGCATTCGATGGGGGGCATGGTGATGTTCGCGTATTTGCAGGACCCTTCGCGGGCGCGCAACGCGCACAGTTTTGTGGCGGTTTCGGTGCCGATGGCGGTATTTCATCCTTTGAGCGAGCCTTTGACGTTCATGCATGAGTCGGAGAATGCTCTGCGGTTGGGCAGCAAGGTGGTGGGCAGCAGTGCTCCGGCGGCGGTGGGGACGGTTTTGGGGGACATGGGTCTGCCGATGGACCGTCTTTTCTATAATGGCGACAACATTGACGAGGGGGTATTGCGTGGTTTGTTTTATCTGGCGCAGGAGGAGATTTCTCCGGGTCAGTTGGGCCAGTTGCTGGCGATGGTTCGCAGCGAACGCTTCACGTCGGTGGACGGTCAGATGGACTATACTGGGGGTTTGTGCGAGGTGACGACGCCGACGTATCTTCTGGCGGGGACGGTGGATAATCTGGCGACGGTGGGTGCGGTTCAGTTTGCGTTTCGTCAGATCAACAGTACGGAAAAAGAATATGACCTGTTTGGTCGTGTCAACGGGCAGAGAAACGATTACGGGCACGACGACATTATCATTGGCAGGCAGGCCAAGGCGGAAGTCTACCCGCGGATTGCGGCCTGGCTGGAGCGTTTTCCATGTCGGCCGCACG
>CAYNXW010000189.1:0-5926 GCA_964401265.1 uncultured Pirellulales bacterium
GCGGCCGGCGCGGTGGCGGCGCGGGGGCGGTTTTGCGTGGCGTTGTCGGGTGGGCAGACGCCGGCGGGGATGTATCGGTTGTTGGGGGAGCGGGGGTGGGCGGAGCAGGTAGCGTGGGGGGCGGCACAGGTGTTTTGGGGGGATGAGCGTTGGGTGGACGTCGAGGACGAACGGAGCAACGAGGGGATGGCGCGGCGGGTGTTTCTGGAGCGGGTAGGGGTGCCGGCGGGCCAGATTCATTCGATGCGGTGTGGGGCGACGGCGGCAGAGGCGGCGGTGTGTTATGAGGGGGTGTTGCGGGGGGCTTTGGGCAGCGAGGAGGCATTGGATCTGGTGTTGTTGGGGTTGGGGGAGGATGGGCATACGGCGTCGTTGTTTGCGGGCAGTGAGGCGGTGGCGGAGCGGGGCCGGTGGGTGACGGCGGTGGCGGCGGAGACAGCGGGGGCTGGGGGGGTGGAGCGGTTGACGTTGACGGTGGAGGCGATCAACAGGGCACGGAAGGTGGTGTTTGTGGTGTCGGGTGGGCGTAAGGCGGAGGTATTGCGGCGGGTGCTGGAGGGGGATGCGGCAGGGGAGATGTTGCCGGCGGGTATGATACGGCCTGGGGCGGGCAGGTTGTTGTGGTTGGTGGATGCGGAGGCGGGGAGGTTGCTGGGGGGGAAAGGCAACTGCTTGCAATAAAGGTGTAGGCACAGGGTGAGGGCAGAGTTGAGATTGCCGCGTCGGGTTGCACCCTCCTCGCAATGACAAATTCCCCCTGCTCACGCAGGGGGCTTTAGGCGCGGGCAAGATGTCGCCAGCCCGGAGAGAACGTCCCCCGGCAGTGCCGGGGGCTTCCACGGAACGCGTGGACTTAACGTTACACCTTAGGAATATTGTGGGCAGGGCTGGCCAGGCGGGGGTGAGGGGTCTATGATTTAGTAGAGCGGGACGTTGTTCGGGTAGGAGCCTATGGTGAGCGGGTTAAGGAGCGAAGCATGGACGTGCGAGTGACGGAAGACTGTATTGCGTGTGAGCGGTGCGTGGAGATTTGCGAGGCGGTGTTTGAGATGGGGGATCAGTATGCGGAGGTGAAGGTGAGCCCGGTGCCGGCGGAGGAGGAAGAGGCGGTGCAGGAGGCGGTGGAGGAGTGTCCGACGTCGGCGATTATTATTGAGTAGGGGCGGGGTGCGGGGGCCAATGAAATGGAGGGACAAGCGGGGGTTGCGGGCTAGCAACAGTTTATTGCGCCGGGTTTTCAGGCGGTGTTGGTGCGGCGGTAGAAGGCTTGGATGGGGTTGACGTCGGTGGTTTGGTTGTGGAGGGCGGCAATGGCGTCTGTTACGGCTTGGGCGGCGCGGATGGTGGTGACGTAGGGGAGGCCTCGGTCGAGGGCGTTGCGGCGGATGGAGTAGGAGTCGAGGATGGACTGTTTGCCGACGGTGGTGTTGACGATGAGGTCGATGTCCATGTTGATGATGCGGTCGACGACGTTGGGGCGGCCTTCGGTCATTTTGAGGACGAATTCGGAGGGGATGTTATTGTTGATGAAGGCGATGCAGGTACCCTTGGTGGCGAGGATTTTGAAGCCCATGCCGTGGAGTTGTCGGGCGAGGGGGACGGCGCGTTGTTTGTCGGCGTCTTTGACGGAGAAGAAGACGGTGCCTTTGGTGGGCAGGGCGTTTCCGGCGGCGAGTTGGGCTTTGGCGTAGGCGATGCCGATATTGTCGGCGATACCCATGACTTCGCCGGTGGAGAGCATTTCGGGGCCGAGGAGGGTATCGATGCCGGGGAATTTGAGGAAGGGGAAGACGGCCTCCTTGACGGTGATGTGGTCGGGGACGATTTCGTCTGTAAAGCCGAGTTGTGTGAGGGTTTTTCCGGCCATGATTTTCGCAGCGAGTTTGGCGAGGGGCACGCCGATGGATTTGCTGACGAAGGGGATGGTTCTGGAGGCACGGGGGTTGACTTCGAGGATGAAGATATCGCGGTCTTTGATGGCGTATTGGATGTTGATGAGGCCTTTGACGTTCAGTTCGAGGGCGAGTCGGCGGGTTTGGTCTTTGATCTGTTCGAGGAGGTCGGGCGAGAGGGAGACGGGGGGCAGGGAGCAGGCGGAGTCGCCGGAGTGGATGCCGGCTTCTTCGATGTGTTCCATGATGCCGCCGATGACGACGTTTTGGCCGTCGCAGATGGCGTCGACGTCGAGTTCGATAGCGTCGCCGAGGAATTTGTCGATGAGGATGGGGTGGTCGGGTGAGGCTTCGATGGCGTCTTCGACGCATTGTTGTAGAGAGGTTTCGTCGTGGACGATGTGCATGGCTCGGCCGCCGAGGACGAAGGAGGGTCGGATGAGGAGGGGGTAGCCGATGTCGTTGGCGATGGCGAGGGTTTGTTCGTAGGAGCGGGCGGTGCCGCTGGGGGGCTGGCGGAGGTGCAGTTTGTCGATGAGGGCTTTGAAGCGTTTGCGGTCTTCGGCGCGGTCGATGCTGTCGGGGCTGGTGCCGATGATGTTGACGCCGGCGTGTTCGAGGGCGACGGCGAGTTTGAGGGGGGTTTGGCCGCCGAATTGTACGATGACGCCGTCGGGTTTTTCGGTTTCGACGATGGACATGACGTCTTCGAAGGTGAGCGGTTCGAAGTAGAGTTTGTCGGAGGTGTCGTAGTCGGTGGAGACGGTTTCGGGGTTGCAGTTGACCATGATGGATTCGACGCCGAGTTCGGCCAGGGCGAAGGCGGCGTGGACGCAGCAGTAGTCGAATTCGATGCCTTGGCCGATGCGGTTGGGTCCGCCGCCGAGGATGATGATTTTGCGGCGGTTGGTGGGCTGGGCTTCGCACTCGGTTTCGTAGGTGGAGTAGAGGTAGGGTGTGGAGGCTTCGAACTCGGCGCCGCAGGTGTCGACCATTTTGTAGACGGGGCGGACATTGGCGGCGAGGCGATGCTGGTGGAAGTCTTGTTCGGAGACGGCAAAGAGGTTGGCAAGGTATTTGTCGCTGAAGCCCATCTCTTTGGCCTGACGGAGGATGTCGGGGGTAAGGTTGTCGAGTGTTTTCAGTGATTTTAATGTGGTTTCGAAGTCGACGATTTCTTTGATGTTGCTGAGGAACCAGGGGTCGATGGCGGTGAGCTGATAGAGTTCGTCGACGGAGACGCGGCGTCGGAGTGCTTCGGCGAGGTGCCAGGGTTTTTCCCAGAGGTTTTGTTTGAGTGTCTGGCGGAGCTGGTCGTCGGAGAGTTGTTGTTTGAGGTATTTGGCGTCGAGGGAGAAGCGTTCGATTTCGAGGGAGCGGATGGCTTTTTGGAGTGCTTCTTTGAAGGTGCGTCCGATGGCCATGGCTTCGCCGACGGATTTCATCTGGACGGTGAGTTCGGGATTGGTGGCGGCGAATTTTTCGAAGGTGAATCGGGGCCATTTGACGACGCAGTAGTCGATGGTGGGTTCGAAGCAGGCGGGTGTTTTTTTGGTAATGTCGTTCTGGATTTCGTCAAGGGTGTATCCTACGGCGAGGAGGGAGGCCATTTTGGCGATGGGGAATCCGGTGGCTTTGGAGGCGAGGGCGGAGCTTCGTGAGACGCGGGGGTTCATTTCGATGACGTAGAGTTTGCCGTTTTTGGGGTTGACGGCGAACTGGATGTTGCAGCCTCCGGTTTCGACGCCGATGGCGCGGATAATGGTGATGGAGGCGTCGCGCATGGTCTGGTATTCGCGGTCGGTGAGGGTCTGGGCGGGAGCGACGGTGATGCTGTCGCCGGTGTGGATGCCCATGGGGTCGAAGTTTTCGATGGGGCAGATAATGCAGACGTTGTCGTTTTTGTCGCGCATCAGTTCGAGTTCGTACTCTTTCCAGCCGAGGAGTGATTCTTCGATGAGGATTTGGCTTTTGGGGCTGAGGGCGAGGCCCCAGTCGACGCATTCGCGGTACTGTTCGGGGTTGTAGGCGACGTTGCCGCCGGTGCCTCCGAGGGTGTAGGAGGGTCGGATGATGGCGGGGAAGCCGACGGTTTCGAGGAGTTTTTCGGCTTCGGGCCAGGAGTGGGCGTAGCCGCTGCGGGGGACTTCGAGGCCTATATCTATCATGATTTGTTTGAAGAGGTCTCGTTCTTCGGCTTTTTTGATGGTGTCAAGGTCGGCACCGAGCATTTTGACGTTGTATTTTTCGAGGACGCCGGATTCGGCGAGGGCGACGGCGACATTAAGGCCGGTTTGGCCTCCGAGGGTGGGCAGGAGGCTGTCGGGTTTTTCTTTGGCGATAATCTGTTCGACGACGTCTGGGACGATGGGTTCGATATAGGTGCGGTCGGCGAGTTCGGGGTCGGTCATGATGGTGGCGGGGTTGCTGTTGACGAGAACGACCTCGAAGCCTTCGCGGCGGAGGACTTTGCAGGCCTGGGCGCCGGAATAGTCGAACTCGCAGGCTTGGCCGATGACGATGGGGCCAGAGCCGATGATGAGGATTTTTTTGATGTCAGTGCGTTTTGGCATCCGCCGTCCTTTTTTTTCCAAGCGTGTTGGTCAGGTGTGTGGGGTGCTTGGGCCGTTTTTTCAGTGTTTTTTGTGGGTCTCCATCAGGTCGCAGAATCGCTGGAAGAGGTATTGGCCGTCGTGGGGGCCGGGGCCTGCTTCGGGGTGGAACTGCATGCTGAAGGCGGGGACATGTTTGTGTCTGATGCCCTCGCAGGTCTGGTCGTTGAGGTTGAGGTGGGTGACTTCGACGTTGTGGTCGCCGCCGAGTGATTCGAGATCGACGCAGAAGCCGTGGTTTTGAACGGTGATCATAACCTTGTCGGTGTGGAGGTCTTTGACGGGGTGGTTGGCGCCGTGGTGGCCGAACTTGAGTTTGTAGGTTTTGCCGCCGAGGGCGAGGCAGAGCATCTGGTGGCCGAGACAGATGCCGAAGAGCGGGACCTTGCCGAGGAGGCCTCTTATGGTTTGGACGGCGTAGTCAACAGCGGCGGGGTCGCCGGGGCCGTTGGAGAGCAGGACGCCATCGGGTTTTTCGGCGAGGATCTGTGCGGCGGTGGCGGTGGCGGGCATAACGGTGACGCGGCAGCCGGCGTGGGCAAGCTCGCGGAGGATGTTGTATTTGACACCGCAATCGTAGACGACAACGTGGTACTTGCCGGTGTCGTTGTAGCGGGTGGTTTCGGTGAGGATGACGTCTTTGACGAGGTCGGCGCCCTGGAGGTGGAGGCTGTTGGCGGCGTGCTGGATCAGGTCGGCGTCGGAGTAGTCTTCGGTGGAGATGGCAGCGTTCATGGCGCCGGCGTCGCGGATGTGTCTGGTGATGGCGCGGGTATCGATCGCCTGGATGGCGACGACGCGGTGCTTTTTGAGGTAGTCGTGAAGGGTGATGCCGTCGGCGCGCCAGTTGCTGACGATTTTGCTGGCTTCTTTGACGATGAAGCCGGCGAGGAAGACCCTGCGGGACTCGGGGTCGTGGTCGTTGACGCCGTAGTTGCCGACGAGGGGGTAGGTCATGTTGACGATTTGGCCGGCGTAGGAGGGGTCGGTGAGGACTTCCTGGTAGCCGGTCATGGAGGTATTGAAGACGACCTCGGCCGCGGTGGTGCCGGTGGCGCCGAGAGAGCGCCCGGTGAGGATGAAGCCGTCTTCGAAAGCAATTCTTGCCCGCATGTTTTTACCCAGCCAGTGTCACGGTTGCGGTCCGCCCACCAAGTGAAGTGACCGGGTGGCGGCGCTTGGACGATGGTACGTACCTAAAAAAACAGTGATTAACCCTGCCACAGGGCTAAACAATGGTTAGAGTATAGGGCATTTATGGGGAAACGAAACAGGTTTTTTGAGATCGGGTATTTAGACGGGCTCGTCTGGTTGCGTTGGGGTGGGGGCAGGGGTATTTCACAGCTTAGAGTTCTCCTGTTGGAGGTAGCGGTCGATGCCGGCGGCGGCTTGTCGGCCGTTGTGGATGGCGCGCACGACGAG
>CAYNXW010000190.1:0-5906 GCA_964401265.1 uncultured Pirellulales bacterium
GGGCAATCCAAAACGTGGGCAGGAGGCCCGCAACACAACCAGACAACCAGAAAAAAAGGCGAGCCGGGCAGGATAATAAGCGAATGAGCAGACGAAAATTCCTGGGCAAGATGGCATGGGGCACGGTGGGCCTGCCGCTGGCCTGTGCCATTGACGCAGTGGCCATTGAGCCTCACTGGGTGGACATCGTACAAGTCGAGTTACCCTTGGCACACTTGCCTGACAGCTGGGTGGGAAAAAAAATTGTCCAAATCAGCGACCTCCATTGCAGCCGCGTCGTCAAACCCAGTTACCTGCGACGATGCGTCGAGCAAGTCAACGCCCAGCAGCCCGACCTCATCGTCCTCACCGGCGACTACATCACCTACGAAGGCAAACACGGATACAAGCACAAGGTCATCGACGTCCTCGCCCACTTAAAAGCAAAGCAAGGCTCTTACGCCTGCCTCGGAAACCACGATTACGGTATTGTGACGCGAGTGCACCTTGGCCGGCAGGCACTGCGAGATTATTGGACAGCCGGGCTGGGCCACGCAGGAATCCACGTGCTGCGCAACCAAGCACACGCCCTGCCCGTCGACGGCCAACCCTTATGGATTGCCGGACTGGGCGACTTGTGGGCAGGTGATTTCAGGCCCGCCCAGACCTTTGACCAGATCCCCACCGACCAGGCCAGAATTGCCCTGGTACATAACCCCGACGCCGTCGAACGCCTGATCGATTACCAGGTCGGTGCCCTGCTCTGCGGTCATACCCACGGCGGACAGGTCCATTTACCCCTCTTGGGCCCGCCATTCTTGCCCATCCGAAACAGGCAGTATTACGCCGGACACTTCATGGTCGGCCAGACGCCCCTTTATGTCAACCGCGGGTTGGGCCGCCTGGGCCGCATACGATTCAATTGCCGCCCCGAAATCACAGTCTTTACCTTGGCACAACCGACCGCTGCAATCGAAGACTCTGCCGCCTAGCCCACGCCACCTCGCTAAGCCCGGCAAGTCACCCCCTCTCGCAAAAATACTGCCCCATCCAGCTACACCACCCCCGCCACGATACCACTACCACCGAAGCCCCCTCACCATGCCCCCCTCACCTGACCCCTCGAGACCGCGACCCAGATCGCCACGATGCCCAGAATGTCCCCTAAGGACTAAAGCAGCCCGGCGTGTCGTCCAACCAGTGATCGGCAAGTACAGCAATGTCCTGAAGGTTGACATAACCGTCGAAGTTCAGGTCCGCCGCGTTGCACCAGCCCGGACTCGCACAATCCTTCTCCAACCACTGCGAATAAAGCAACATCAAGTCGACAATATCAACCACGCAGTCAGTGCTCAAATCCGCCGATGGCAGCGCACGTACCGCCAGACTGTGAAAATAGCCCGCATCGATACCGACAAACCCTCGGTTGGGCTCAGGAATGTCGGTTTGACCAAACGCCCCCGAACCCCAGGCGACAATCGAACCATCGACTCGCAGGGCAAGACAGTGATCGTGCCCCGCCGCGATCGCCACGTAGTGGGCATTCGGATCGGGAATGTCGCACTGACCCATGTCGTTACACCCCCACGCGCGAATGGCGCCGTCCTGCCGCAAAACAAGACTGTACTGGTACCCCGCCGCAATGTCGCTGTACAGCACGTTGGGATCCCCGATGTCACATTGCCCGTGACTGTTGCCCCCCCACGCTCGCAGACTGCCGTCGCTCTTGAGCGCAAGACTATGCTGCCCCCCCGCGGCGATCGCAATAAAATCGGCGTTAGGGTCCGGCACGTCGCACTGACCGTTATCGTTCTTACCCCACGCTACAAGCGAACCATCCTCCTTGAGACCAAGGCTGAAACTGGTCCCCGCAGCCACCGCCACAAAGTCACTATTAACAACCGGCAGCTCCACTTGCCCCCAGTAGTTGTCCCCCCACGCCAGCACAGAACCGTCCTCACGCAAAGCCAACGTGTGACCGCCCCCCGCATCCACTGCAACAAAATTCGCGTTGAACGCCGGCAGCGAAGCCTGCCCGGCAAAGTCAAGCCCCCACGCAACAAGAGAGCCATCCGCCTTCAGGGCAAAACTGTGCCTGCCCCCGCCGCTCACGTCAGCAACGTTCAAATTGTCGCCGGGAATATCCAATTGACCCGAGTCGTTGGCACCCCAGGCAAGAATAGCACCCTCACCCGTAAGGGCCAGACTGTGGTACGCTCCCGCAGCAACCGCCACACCAACTCCCCCCTCGACCGGCAGATCGCTTTGGCCCTTGTCATTGCCCCCCCAGGCAACCAGCGAACCGTCTTGCCGAATGGCCAGACTGTGGTACCAGTTCGCAGCAATCGCCACGAACCCCTCATTGGGTGGTGGTATGTCGCACTGCCCGTGCGTGTTGGCGCCCCAGGCCAGAATCGAGCCGTCTTCTCTCAGGCCCATACTATGGCCCGCCCCCGCCGCAACAGCAACAAAACCCGTGTTGGGATAGGGCACGTCGCACTGACCCCAATCATTGTAACCCCACCCCTGAATGATGCCGTCGCTCGTCAGCCCCAGATTGTGCATCGCTCCTGCCGCAATCGCCGTGTAAATGGCGTTGGGATCCGTCGGAATATTCGGATCGCTGGGAACATTCGGATCATTCGGATCAAGCGGAACATTCGGATCAATCACCTCGGTATTAGGCCCAGCGTACGGATCCGTCGGCGTGTTCGGATCGGGCACGTCGCATTGACCAAAGTCATTTCGCCCCCAGGCCATGACCTCACCGGCCGTAGAAAGTGCCAGACTATGGTACTGTCCCGCCGCGACAGCAACGATGGGATCGTTCGGCTCCGGCGCGCTGGCCTGACCAAAATTATCCCGACCCCACGCAAAAAGCTGGCCCGAGACGGTAGCGGCCACACTATGAAAACGACCTGCCGAAACAGCAACATAGCTGCCGCCGGCCTCCGGAACATCGCACTGACCGTAAATGTTGCTGCCAAAAGGAATGATCGTGCCATACCCGTCAATCGCAAGACTGTGCTCCCCACCCCCCGCAATCTTGCTGAACCCGACGGCCTGACCCCAACCAACCACATGCTCACCCCAGCCAACAACTTTCCCTGCGGGAACCTCACACCACCCCGGCCTCAAATCCCAGCACAACAGGGCACAAACGCACCAGAAAACGATGCGAAAAAGAGCAAGCCGTCCTTTTGCGGTTGAACCGCCGCGATGGTGAATGTTCAACGTGCTCTCCCTCATCCTCTTTCCGCAGGAAGCGTCGTCACAATACCACGTCTCAGGTTAAGCCACTGTCCTATACCGCCACAGTCAACAATGCTACCAGTATAGCGTACACCCAGACAAAAAACAATGGCCCAGCACCGAATTTCCCCACCCCACCGACCAACGGCATAAAAAACCCTAAATGCATACCCAGCAAGAACTTGCGACACACACCCCCAAGGACGCCCGAAACAGTATATGGCCATACCAGAGCCGATAACCCCCATGGGGCCGCCCGGAAAACCTGCACCGAACGCCCAAATCCTCTCAACGTCCGCTTTTGCGACGCCGCCGGCGGTCTTTTTGTTTGCGGATCTTCGCAGCGAGACGCGCCGCGGGACTATCCTTGCCCAGCTGGCGAGCCTCCAGCAGCTCACAAAGCCGCTGCCGGGCGTAGTAACGATTGAGCGCCTGCGACCGCGATTTCTGCATCTTCACTTCCAGCCCGCTCAAACGGTGCTTCAGCTGCACGGTAGAGGCCGTCTTGTTGACCTTCTGGCCTCCCGGACCCGAGCCACGAACGAACTGCTCCTCCAGGTCCTGTTCCGCCAGCCCACAGGCCCCCATCCGCTCGCGAAGGGCCTGAGCCTTCTTCTCCGTGATACCAAAATCGAGCATGCCCTGCTACCTCGTCAGCGAAACGCAAAACACTACCACACAAAAAAAACATGACCCCACCGGCCCGCCTTCCCCAACCAGAGCCCCAGAGCAATATATTAGAGACAAAACCGCTACACCTTGCGAGTGCCGCTGTTGTCCGGACCCGCCAGAACCAAGGCCAACTCGTGCTCGCTGAGTTGGTCGGCTGTCTCCACGTCCGGCTGACGGTCAGTGACGATAGTGTTGATTTGCTGCGTATCCAGCACACGCGCCAAAGCCTTTTGCCCAAACTTCGAGTGGTCCAACAGCAGAAAAACCCGCTGGGCGTGCTGCGCCACCACTCGCTTGGTGGATCGGTTAAAAGCGGCGTTTTCAAACGTGCCAACGCTCGGAACGAACCCCGCGCACGAAAAAAACGCCTTGTCCACATAAAAACTCTCAGGCGGCGCTTCAGCGTCGAAGCCTACATAGCTGAACGTTTCCCGGTCGAAAATACCACCCAAACCTATGAGGCGAATGTCATTGGCGTCCGAAAGCTCCAGTGCAACCAGAATCGAGTTAGTGACGACCGTCACATTATGGCAAGCACGCGCAACAGCACGCGCCAGAGTCGTAATCGTAGAGGAACCGTCAAGAAAAAGCGTGTCACCCGGGTGAATGAACTCCACCGCCTTAGCTGCTATCTTCTCTTTTTCCGCAACATTGATCCGCATGCGGTTCGGCAAACGTGCCTCGCGAAAATGCGACGGCGTCTCGATCCGTTGAGCGCCACCTTTGACCTTCGCCAGTAAACGGGCCTGCGACAGGTAGTCAACGTCCCGTCGAACGGTATAGACCGACACGCCGAACATCTCCGCCAGTTCCACCAACGAAGCCAACCCCGTCTTTTGCACGTACTGTAAGATTTTTTGCTGTCTCTGCCGCATTTTGTTGCACATTTTAAGCAACAAACACGCCGTAATCCAGCAAAAATGCAAAAATGTTGACAAATCTGGCGCATGCGGTAGAATATCCGCCATACGCCAGGCAAGAAATGCAGGGGGAGCGATTACCGTGAAAAACGGCGGGGCGGGCAACGGCTTTACGGACAAAAACGTCCGGGCCACAACTAACGGCTACGTATTTGGAGAAGGCAAGGATATGACGATTGCAGACCCATGGATATCGATGAAGGCGATCACAAGGGGCCCCGATTTTCGCCCACAAGAGCTCAAGTTTGGCACGGTCAAGTGCTTTCAGTACAACCAGACGCTCGCTGACGAAATCAAGGCTAACCGGCTCACCAAGGACGACGCCCTGTTCATGTACCAGTGGATGGCCTACATCCGCGCCTTCGAGACTATGATCATAAAGCTCCGTTCCGGCGAGGTCGTACCCTACGAAGGATACAAGTTCTCCGGTGCGACACACCTCTCCATCGGCCAGGAGGCCGTCGCCGTCGGGGCCAATGCCGCCCTGGGACGCGAAGACTACATCACCAGCTCCCACAGAGGACACGGCCACGGGATTGCCAAGTCCGCCTTCGCCTTGCGCGAAATGGACGACGCCGAGCTAAAGGCCTTTATCGCCGGCGTGAGCTATAAACCCACCCAGAAGGGCCTCCTCGAACAGGCCTTGGAAGTCCACATGTACCGGACAATGTGCGAGTTCATGGGCAAAGAAGAGGGCTACTGCCGCGGCGTCGGCGGCGGCATGCACATTGCCGACTTCAACGTCGGACACCTCGGTGCCAATGCCATCGTCGGCGGAAGCCTTCCCATCGCCACCGGCGCCGGCATCAGCATGATGCTACAAGACAAGAACCGCGTCACCTTGTGCTTCTTCGGCGACGGGGCCACAAACAACGGCGTCTTCGCCGAATCGCTCAACATGGCCTGCATGGGACAGTTCCAACGCGGCGTCCCCGTCATCTACATGATTGAGAACAATCAGTTCGGCATGACCGGCCGATGCTTCGGCGAGGTCAACGGCATTGATTTCCTGGCAAGACGCGGCTGGGCCTACAACAACAAGGGATTGCACGCCGAGGTCGTCAACGGCATGGATGTGCTCGC
>CAYNXW010000191.1:0-5846 GCA_964401265.1 uncultured Pirellulales bacterium
AAAAGTAAAAACTTAAAATGCAAAATTAAGGTGTCGCCGGCGGCGACGATTCTATCATAGAAGAGATCTTATAGCGCAACACAACGCTCTCATCGTACATATCAGGTCATCATCCCACCTCGTTTGCCTTGACCGCAGATTGCTCCGGCTGCGCGACTGCGGGACGCCATTTGATCTCTGCTGGAAATTTCCCATGATACAACAACCAATGCTTGAATCGTTCTACCTTTTCCGTGTATTCGAAATGATGCGCATTCGAGAGTGAGAAACCGCTCAGCATTCCGCGCAGACGCTCCGAACCGGCGGATTCACGATAAACCCTTCGGACAAAGCCATACATAAGGAATTCATCTGCCAATTGAGGGTATTGCGAAATGGACAACGCGGTGCCGGCAAATTCAGACTTCTCATCGAGGATAATGGGGCAAAGTGTATCCTCCAGCGTTCGCAATGCCAGGTGGTTTGAGTACTCCCATTCCTTGGAACCAGTTATGGGAGGGATAAGAGAGAGTAATTCCACTTCGAAGAATAAGTGTTGCTCGGATCCTTGCTCTTGTTTGCCCTGGGCTTTCGTCAATGCTATGACCTCCACTTTTTCGTAACGCCCAAGACGTCCCCTAATATGCTGAAAATCTCGCTCCTCAGAAGTGCTGAAGATGCCCTCACCTTTGGCTGATTCTAAGTCATGTAACTTCCGTTCCGCCTCCAAACGTTTGAGCTTCTCTGACTGCACTCCGATTGCTAACATTCGTTCCAAATAACTGCGCCAAATCTCTGCAGCAACACACGGGAGCAATGCGGTGTAGTTTTCACCATTGAAGACCGGTATTTGAAGCGATTGGAGATCGCTGCGTAACTGAGGCCGTAACTCCTGATTCTCCACGTAAGGCAGGAGGGAGACATGCTCATCTTTCAACTGCTGAAGAAGGGCTGCGTCCAGCTCCTTCTTCACCATTTTTGATACAATGGAGTGCTGGGTTAAATAAACCAGAACGCAGTCACATGCAGGTATGCCGGCTTCGAAGATGGCGTCCAGCCACGGTTTGCCATGGCGAATTTCTTCGTCATCGAGCCAAGGTTCTATTTGGCACCTTCGCAGATCATCGTACAAACGTCGGACAAATGTTACATCCGCCTTTGAGTGAGAAAGAAAGACACGTGGCTTATTCCGCCTTTCATTCATGGTAAAACCTCCCAGAGCACTTTCAAGTTTTATTGTATTTCAACAGGAACAAGAATGAAGCCAAGTCTTGTAGATCGGATGGTTGCATTCGATATTCGGGTAACATGTTCTTGATTGGCGGATGTTGCCATCCGCCCTACGCTGTTATTTTGTTAAGAGTTATTCTACTGCCCCCCAGCAATGCTGGGGGCTTCAAGGCCCGGCAGGGACAGACGCTGCCACCCCTCGTAAGGTGTGGCGGTGGCACAGGGTGGCTGTACAACGGTTGGCGTGTATCCTGGATTCCCGCTTTCGCGGGAATGACAATAGTGTTGCTGCGCGACGGTTTTTTATCATGGGCAAGACGTCCGTGCCACGGTAAGGATTCGGTATGGGTAACAGAGTTGGCCATCCTACATATCTGTTGTTTTGTTAAGAGTTATTCTATTGTCCCCCAGCAATGCTGGGGGCTTGAAGTCCCGGCTGGGATAGGTGTTGCCATGCGTGGTGGGGCGTGGCGGTGGCACAGGGAGGCCGTACAACGGTTGGCGTGTATCCTGGATTCCCGCTTTCGCGGGAATGACAATAGTGTCGCTGCGCGACGGTGTTTTTAATCATGGGCAAGACGCCCTCGCTACGCTGAGGTTAGAGGTCATAGAGTTTGGTGTATTTGTTGTGGAGGTATTGGATGTAGGGGGTGACGGAGAGGGGTTGGTTGGTGGTTTGTTGGATTAGTTCGTCGGCGGTGAAGGTGGAGCCGTGGCGGTGGATGTTTTGTTGAAGCCAGGTGCGGAGGGTGTCGAAGCGGCCTTTTTCGATGTCGGTGGGGATGTCGGGGTGGGCTCTGAGGGCGGCGGCGAAGAATTGGGCGTTCATGATGTTGCCGAGGGTGTAGCACTGGAAGTTGCCCCCGATGAGGTAGCTGAACCAGTGGACGTCCTGGAGGACGCCGTCTTTGTCGTCGGGGGGCGTGATGCCAAGGTCGCGTTGGTAGGCGGCGCGCCAGGCGTCGGGCAGGTCGGCGACGGCGAGTCGGCCTTCGAGGAGGTCGAGGCCCAGTTGGAAGCGGATCATGACGTGGAGGTTGTAGGTGACTTCGTCGGCGTCGGTGCGGATGAGGCTGGGGGCGACGGCGTTGATGGCGTGGTAGAAGGTGTCGAGGTCGACGGTAGCGAGTTGGTCGGGGAAGGTTTGTTGGAGTTGGCCGTAGAAGTGGTTCCAGAAGGGACGGGAGCGGCCTACGAGGTTTTCCCAGAGGCGTGATTGGCTTTCGTGGACGGCGGAGCTGGCGCCGTGGGCGAGGAGGGTGCCTTCGCAGGCGGGGTCGATGCCGAGTTCGTAGAGGGCGTGGCCTGCTTCGTGCATGGTGCTAAAGAGTGCTTCGGAGAGGTCGTCTTCTTTGAAGCGGGTGGTGATGCGGACGTCGTTGATGGAGAAGCCGATCATGAAGGGGTGGTGGGTTTTGTCCTGGCGGCCTCTGGTGAAGTCGTAGCCGAAGTGTTTGACGACGTGCTCGCCGAAGGCACGTTGTTTGTCGGCGGGGAAGTGCTGGTGGAGGCAGGCGGTGTCGACGGGGGGGCGCTCGGCGATGGCTTGGACGAGCGGGACGAGTTGCTGGCGGAGTTCGGCAAAGAGTGTTTCGACGCGGCTGGTGGTCATGCCGAAGTCGGCGGCTTCGATGAGGGGGTCGGCGATGCGTTCGTAGTCGCCGATGTAGTTGGCCCACTGGCGGCTGAGTTCGACGTTGCGTTCGAGGTAGGGCTGGATGGTAGCGAAGTCGTTGGCGGGGCGGGCTTTGGTCCAGGCGTGGTAGGTGGCGGCGTTGTGGGCGGTCAGTTCGGCGGCGAAGTCGGGGGGGATTTTGCGGGCGCGGTCGTAGCGGCGTCGGGCGAGGCGGATGAGGGCGACGGGGTAGGCGTCGTAGGGGCCTGCGGCTTCGAGGTCTTTGAGGTCGTCGAGGAGTTTGCCTATGTCGTCGCTGACGAGGCGGCTGTGGGCGGTTTTTTCGAGGGTGGCGAGTTGTCGGGCGCGGGCGGGGGCACCGCCTGGGGGCATGTAGGTTTGCTGGTCCCATTCGAGTAGGGCAGCGGCGGCTTGTAGGTCGGTGATTTCGCGGAGGGCTTCTTCGAGCTTATCGAACGTGGGGTTTGTCATGGTTTATCCGGTGTTTTTGGGCGTGTTTGGTGGTTTTTCGAGTAGCGTTTTTCGTATATGTCTTTGGGGCGCAGTACTTTAACGACGGTGGCCAGGAGGATGCGCAGGTCGCGGGCGAGGGTTTGTCGTTCGACGTACTGGACGTCGAGTTCGAGCTTGTCTTCGACGGTGAGGCTGCCTCGGCCGCTGATTTGAGCGAGGCCTGTGAGTCCCGGTTTGACGCGGAGGCGTTTTTGTTGTCGTTCGTTCCATTCGCGGGCCTGTTCCATGTAGAGGGGTCTTGGGCCTACCAGGGACATATTTCCTTTTAGTACGTTGTAGAATTGGGGTAGTTCGTCGAGGCTGGTGGCGCGTAGGAAGCGGCCGGTGGTGGTGAGTCGGTTGTCGTGGCCGGTTTTGGGGGAGGGGCCGAAGGGATCGACGTCCTGGCGCATGGTGCGGAACTTGTAGAGGGTGAAGGGTTTTCCGTGATGGCCTGCGCGCTCTTGGCGGAAGATCGCGGGGGGGCCATCGGTGAGGCGGATAAGGAGGGCGGTAAGTAGTGCTATTATAAGGATTAAGGGGCCAAAGACGATGACGACGATGAGATCGAGCAGTCGTTTTAGGGTGAGTTGGACGTTGGTCATGGCCAGATTTTGAGGCGGGCGGGGTGATGTTGCAAGGAGAAAACCGGGGGTGGGTGGCGGTGGCGAACTGGGGCGTTGGGGCTGGCGTAGAGAAAACATGTCAGGATGGGAAAGGACGGCAAGCAGGATGGTGGCGGCGTGAAGGTGGCCTCGTCGGTGGGGGCGGGTGGTTCCTAGTAGCATCTTGTTGCAGAGTTGGGTCAACAAGGGGGGAGCAATTGCCGATAATAGTATTGATAACAAGGCGACTACTCCAGGTCAGGCGGTTGAGGGACGTCCGGCCAAATCGGTTGGGCCGAGACGGATAGACAACAATGCTAAAAGCAGAAGACAATCCGCCCATCGTACATCCGGCGGTGGATTCGCTGGGCGAGCTGGCAGGTCAGTGGTGGGTGGCGCATACGAAGGCTCGGAGCGAGAAGTCGCTGGCGTGGAGTCTTTATCGTTGGGGGGTCGGCTATTTCTTGCCTTTGCGAGAGAAGGTGACGGCTCGTAGAGGCAGGAAGTACAAGTCGTTACTGCCTTTGTTTCCGGGGTATGTGTTTTTCAACGGGGACGAGGAATCGCGGTATCAGGCGTTGACGACGAACCGGATTGCTCAGGTGATCGAGGTGGTGGACCAGGATCAGTTGGTGCGGGAGCTGGATCAGATACACCGGGCGTTGTCGGCGGGTGCGCCGTTGGATCCGCATCCCTACTTGAAGTCGGGCGCGCGTTGCCGGGTCAAGGCGGGGCCTTTGGCGGACATGGAGGGGATGGTGGTGCGGCGTAAGGGCGTGACGAAGCTGATTTTGCGGGTGGATATTCTGGGCCAGGCGGCGGCGGTGGAGATCGAGGGTGATTTGCTGGAGTCGCTGGACTGAGCGGCGTGCTTGGCGGATTTTTGCTGTTGGGCGGACGTTTTGGCGGGCAGCCGGGTTAAGGGTATCGGCGGTTGTGCCGATGATGATATAGGCCCGTAAAGGTCGTTAAGTTGTTTTATTATAGCGGTTTGCAGCAAAGTTGGTCTGGCGGCCGACGGGGACGGAGTGCGCCTGGAGTAGGCGTCAGGGTGGTTTCGGGGGGCAAGTAGAGGCAGGGGGCTTATGCGAGGACAGGTTGACAAGGACGAATGAATTGTGTTCGGCGACGGGGCATCGACGTGCGGCGGGGCTGGTGCGAACGGCGGTGCGGCCTATCCGTTTGGTGGAGGCGACGTGTGGGGCGTCGAAGCAGAGGGCGCGTGTGGGGTGGTGGCTTTTTGCGACAGTGGCGTTGGTGTATGCAGCGACGAGTCCGGGGAATCTGCCGGGCGACGCGGAGGTGCGTTGGTCGGTGTCGCGGCAGTTGTGGCGGGGTGAGGCGGCGTTGGAGGAGGAGGTGGGGACGTTTAATTACGCGGTGGGTGAGGATGGGCGTCGGTATTCGTTTTATGGGTTGGGTCAGTCGCTGTTGATGGCGCCGTTTGCGGGGCTGGCGCTGGTGTTGGCGGGTGCGGGGGTGGAGGCGGCCACGGCGGATCTGGTGGGGCAGTTTTTGGCGTCGGTGCTGCTGTTTCCGGCGTTGGGGGCGTTGGGGGTGTATCTGCTGTACCGGTTGGCGCTTTGTCTGGAGTTGGGGCAGCGGCCGGCGGTGTTGACGGCGCTGGTGGCGGGGCTGGGGACGATGCACTGGCATTATTCGGTGAACGGACAGGAGCAGACGCAGGTGGCGGCGTTGGTGCTGCTGGCGTTGCTGCTGATGGAGATGAACCTGGAGCGGGGTCGGTTTGGGTACCGGTTGTTGTTGTGCGGGGCGTTGGGGGCGGCGTTGCTGTTTCGTTTGTCGGCGTTGGTGGTGGTGGGGCCGATTTACGTGGTGGCGGCGGCGAGTGAGGTGCTCAGGAGTTCGGCGCATCGGCGGGGGTCTCTGGTGGGTGAGTGGCT